>NZ_JBHXJG010000004.1:0-76836 GCF_042723425.1 Streptomyces sp. NPDC058375
CCCCGCCGGGCCGCCCCAAGACCACGAGCTGCCGCCGGGGCGGTGCTGCGGTCGTGGCCGGGCTCCGTCCGGCCCGGCCACGACGACCCCCGCGAGGCCCCCGACCCGCTTCCGACCCGAGAGGTCCCCGCCATGTCCGCCCGTACACCCCTCCATCTGGCCGCCGAGATCGGCGGCCCGCCGTACTACGACGCCGGGCACTACCTCCGGCTGGCGAGGCTCGCCGAGGACGGCGCGCTCGACTACGTCACCCTCGGCGACTCCTTCGCCCGACCCGGGCTCGACGCGCTCGCCGTCCTCGCCCGCGTCGCGCCCGCCACCGACCGCATCGGCCTCGTCCCCACCGTCACCACCACCCACACCGAGCCCTTCCACGTCTCCTCGGCCGTCGCCACCCTGGACTGGGTGAGCCGGGGCCGCGCGGGCTGGAGCGCCGACGTCTCCACCACCGAGGCGGAGGCCCGGCTCTTCGGCAGACGCCCGGCCGCGCCCCCTGCCGAACTGTGGCAGGAGGCCGGGGAGGTCGCCGACGTGTCCGGGCGGCTGTGGGACAGCTGGGAGGACGACGCCGAGATCCGGGACGCCGCCACCGGCCGCTTCATCGACCGGGACAAGCTGCACTACGTCGATTTCCAGGGCTCCACCTTCACGGTGAAGGGCCCGGCGATCGTGCCGCGCCCGCCGCAGGGCCGCCCCGTCACCGTCATCGACGCCACCACCGCCCCGGCCCGCGAGGCGGCCGCCCGGCACGCCGACGTCGTCCACATCCGGGCCACCATCCCCGAGCAGGCGGCCGCCGTCCGCGACGAGGTGCGCCGCAAGGCCGCCGCCCACGGGCGCGACCCCGAGGCCCTCCGCGTCCTGGTCGCGCTCACCGTCGACCTCGGCGACGTCGAGACCGCGCCGGAACCCGGCCTGGAGAGCGGACCGCAACTCGCCGGGCGCGGCACCTACTTCCGGGGCGGGCCGGTCGACCTGGCGGACCTCATCGCCCAGTGGCACCGGGCGGGCGCGGCCGACGGCTTCCACCTCACGCCCATCACTCCCGAACGCGACCTCGAAAGGATCGTCAACGGCACCGTGGCCCTCCTCCAGCACCGCAGCCTCTTCCGCACCTTCCACCCCGGCGGCACCCTGCGCGAACACCTGGGGCTCGTACGCCCCGCCAGCCGGTACGCCGCTGCCCGGGCCGCCGCGAAGGAGGCCTGACCGTGCCCCGTCCGATGCACCTCGCCGCCCACTTCCCGGGCGTTAACAACACCACCGTGTGGGCCGATCCGCGCTCCCGCAGCCAGATCGACTTCTCCTCCTTCGAGCAGCTGGCCCGGACCGCGGAGCGCGGGAAGTTCGACTTCTTCTTCCTCGCCGAGGGGCTGCGGCTGCGCGAGCACAACGGCCGTGTCCACGACCTCGACGTGGTCGGCCGCCCCGAGTCGCTGACCGTGCTGAACGCGCTGGCCGCCGTCACCGAACGGCTCGGCCTCGCCGCCACCGTGAACGCCACCTTCAACGAGCCCTACGAGCTGGCCCGCCGGATCGCCACCCTCGACCACCTCAGCGGGGGCCGTGCCGCCTGGAACGTCGTGACCTCCTCCGACGCCTTCACCGGGGAGAACTTCCGCCGGGGCGGCTATCTGGACCGGGCCGACCGCTACACCCGGGCCGCCGAGTTCGTCGCCACCGCCCGCGAGCTGTGGGACTCCTGGACGCCCGACGGCGTCTCGCGGCCGTTCGCCCACGAGGGGCCGCAGTTCACGGTCTCCGGTGAGTTCACCGTCCCGCGCTCGCCGCAGGGACACCCCGTCGTCATCCAGGCCGGGGACTCCTCCGAGGGCCGGGAGTTCGCCGCGTCGGCCGCCGACATCATCTTCACCCGGCACGGCACCCTGGAGGCGGGCCGGGACTTCTACGCCGACGTCAAGGGCCGCCTCGCGGCGTACGGCAGGGAGGCCGACAGCCTCAAGATCATGCCCGGGGTCACCGTGGTCGTCGGCGACAACGATGCCGAGGCCCAGGAGAAGGCCGCCGAGATCCGCCGTCAGCAGGTCTCCCCGCAGAACGCGATCCTCGCCGCCGAGCAGATCTGGGGCACCGACCTCTCCGCGTACGACCCCGACGGGCCGCTCCCCGACATCGACCCGGCCCCCGACTCCGAGATCACCCAGGGCCGGGTCCGGCACGGCGACCCCTTCGCGATCGTCGCCCGCTGGCGCGCGCTCGCCGAGGCCAAGGGGCTCTCGCTGCGCGGGACCGTCATCGAGACGACCACCCGGCAGTCGTTCATCGGCTCGCCCGGCACTGTCGCGGCTGAGCTGACGGCCTTCGTCGACCGACGGGCCGCCGACGGGTTCATCCTCGTCCCTCATCTGACCCCTGGCGGCCTGGACGACGTCGTCGACCGGGTCGTCCCGCTCCTCCAGGAGAGCGGCGCGTTCCGCTCCGAATACACCGGCTCCACGCTGCGGTCGCACCTCGGCCTCCCGGAGCCGGTATGGAAAGGTTGACCGCATGAGCACGGACGCACAGCAGCAGGAGCAGGCCGGCGGCGGGCCGGACGCCGCGCGGGACTGGCAGCGGTGGCACGAGGGGCGCGTCGTCGCCGTCGCCTCCCCGTACGGCCCGCTCTCCCTGACCGGAACCCACTGGCTCTCCGACCACCCGGAAGGGCGAATTCCGGCCGTCCCCGGTCACTGGCGCGAGGACGGCGACGGGGTGGTCCTCACGGCCGCCCCCGAGGACGGCATCGTCGTCGACGGCAAGCCCCTGACCGGCGAGGTCCGCCTCGGCGCGGACCGCGGGCCGATCGACGACTCCCGGGTCGCGCAGGGGGAGCGGCGTCTCGTGGTGCTCCGCCGCGAAGGGCTGTGGGCGGTACGGGACTTCGATCCGGGATCACCGGCCCGGCACGCCTTCTCGACCATCGAGGCCACCCCGTACGACCCCCGCTGGACGGTGCCCGGGACCTTCCGTCCGCACAGCGGGGACCGGACCGTACGGGTGGCCAACGCGGACGGGGTCGAGCGCGGTCTCGGCCTCGGCGGGGAGATCGCCTTCACGCTGGACGGCGAGGAGCACACACTCCAGGTGGCCGTCGAGCCCGACGGGTCGCTGTGGGCCGTCTTCGCCGACGCGACCAGCGGGAACGGCAGCTACCGCTTCCGTTTCCTGCGGCCCGGCGCGCCCGCCGCCGACGGCAGCGTGAGCGTCGACCTCAACCGCGTGCTGCTGCCGCCGTGCGCCTTCGCCGACCACTTCATCTGCCCCTTCCCGCCCCCGGGCAACACGCTCACCGTGGCCGTCCCGGCGGGGGAGCGGAACCGGATCGACGCCTGACCCGCGAGCGGTCACTCCGGCCCCGGCAGCCCCACGGCTCCCGGGGCCGGAGACGTCTCGGCGACCGGGGCGGGAACGTCTGTGGCCCGCGTGGCCGAAAGGCATTCTTGCGCCTCCTGTCGGGGCCCCTCGATACTCCGGTCAGCGATTGTCAGGGGCATGGTAATTCCGGAATCCGGACAGGCCCCCGACTGCGCCTCACGGGCCCGCCACCCCACAGGAGGGCCCCCGATTCCCCTCGGAGGAACCCGAAGTGAGGATCAAGCGCACCAACCCCCGCTCCAACGCGGCGAGACGCGTCCGTACCACGGCCGTCCTCGCGGGGCTCGCCGCCGTCGCGGCGATGGCCATCCCCACGGCGAACGCCGAAACCCCCCGAACGTTCAGCGCCAACCAGCTGACCGCGGCGAGCGACGCCGTGCTCGGCGCCGATATCGCGGGCACCGCCTGGAACATCGACCCGCAGACCAAGCGCCTCGTCGTCACCGTCGACAGCACGGTCTCGAAGGCGGAGATCAACCGGATCAAGAAGTCGGCGGGCGCCAACGCCGACGCGCTGCGCATCGAGCGCACCCCCGGAAAGTTCACCAAGCTGATCTCCGGCGGCGACGCGATCTACTCCAGCACCGGCCGCTGCTCGCTGGGCTTCAACGTCCGCAGCGGCAGCACCTATTACTTCCTCACCGCCGGTCACTGCACGGACGGCGCGACCACGTGGTGGGCCAACTCCGGCCGCACCACGGTGCTCGGCACGACCGCCGGATCGAGCTTCCCGAACAACGACTACGGGATCGTGCGCTACACCAACTCCTCCATCCCGAAGGACGGCACGGTCGGCGGCCAGGACATCACCAGCGCCGCCAACGCCTCCGTCGGCATGTCCGTCACCCGCCGGGGCTCCACCACCGGCACCCACAGGGGATCGGTCACCGGACTCAACGCCACCGTCAACTACGGGGGCGGCGACGTCGTCTACGGCATGATCCGCACCAACGTGTGCGCCGAGCCCGGCGACTCGGGCGGCCCGCTCTACTCCGGCACCCGGGCGATCGGTCTCACCTCCGGCGGCAGCGGCAACTGCTCCTCCGGCGGCACGACCTTCTTCCAGCCGGTCGTGGAAGCCCTGAACGCGTACGGCGTCAGCGTGTACTGACCGGCCCTGCCGGCCAGGTACGGAGCTGTCCGTACATACGTGCCCCCGTCCGGAATTCCGGACGGGGGCTCCCGCTCGCCGGGGGGCTCTTGAGAGGATGTCGCGACGGGTCGTCGTGACGGGGCGGCGGGGGCGGGGGCGCTCCCGGGGTGCGCTCCGCTGGCATCAGGGGGTAGCAGGTCCGTGTACCGCATCGGAGTGACCGGTCACCGCTCCATCCCCGTCGAGGCCGAGGCCCATGTGCTCGCCGGGCTGCGGGCCGCGCTCTGCGGCCGCGACCGCGCCACTCAGGCACTCTCCAGCCTGGCGGTCGGCGCCGACCAGCTCTTCGCCGACCTCGCCCTCACCTGCGGTGCCGAACTGACCGCCGTGATCCCCAGCGGCGACTACGAGGCCTGCTTCGAGAACGCCGACGACCTCGCCCGCTACCGGAAACTCAAGGCGCGCGCGGCACAGGAGGTCCGGCTCGACTTCCCGCACTCCACCGACGAGGCCTACTACGCGGCGGGCGCCTACATCGCCGACCACTGCGACCGGCTCCTCGCGGTCTGGGACGGCCTGCCCGCCCGCGGCCTCGGCGGCACCGGCGACATCGTGACGTACGCCCGCGCCCTGGGCCGCCCGGTCACCGTGATCTGGCGCGACGGAGTGCTGCGGGGCTGACCCGGGCCGCCCGGCGAGCAGCTCACACGCGGTGTCTGACCAGCCAGTCGGTGTGCTCGGGCGACACGATCCGCTCGGTCTCGAACACCGCCGCCGGCCAGTGCCGCTCGGTGAGGGTGGTCTCCATGGCGGCCTGCATCGACTCCAGGTCCTTCTCCACCAGCGAGTGCGCCGAGATCAACGGATGGTGCCGCCGCATCTCGTTCCAGGCGAGGCAGGCCGCCGCCGCCGCGGACAGCGCCCCCGTCAGACCGAACGACCGGCCCACCCCGAAGGTCTGCAGCACGCTCAGCGCCAGCGCCGGGAGCGTCAGCGCGACGATCGCGCCCGACCACATCAGCGCCCCGCGCCGGGAGGCCTGCTGACGCCGGCGGTACCAACGGCGTTGTTCGATGAGCCGGTCCCGTACATATGTTTCCTTGCGGACCGTGTAGGCCTTGTTCCGTAACGCCCGCATGGACTCCGTGATGAGGCCGCCGGAATCCGGCAGTTCCTCGCGCGGATCGGCCCAGCCCACTTTCCGCAACTCCTGGAGACCGTCCTCCAGGCGATTGGCGAACAGCGCCTCCGGATGCTCGGCGGAGCTGTCGAACGGTGCGCCGTGCACCGCGTAACGCCAGCAGTTCGATTTGATGAACTCCGCTGCGGAGCGGTTCAGTTGCCAATGCGACTTTGCTTTGCGCTGGGAGGCCAGAAAGGTCGCGAAGAGCACGCCCAGATAGGCCAGCACCGCCCCGCCGTACAGGACCCGGCCCGCCGGACCGTCCTCGGCGTGCCAGGGCAGCGCGGCCGGGACCGTCCCGACCACGAGCAGGGCCAGCTGCGCCCGGGTGGTGTTCACGGCCTCACGCTGGCGGGCCACGGCGACCGCGTCCGTGTGGTGGAACAGGGCCGGCAGGTCGTCGTTCCTGAAGACCATGGATCTCAGCGGCTCGGGCAGCGCCGTCATGGTCGCCTCCGTCTGCAGTTGTCGTATGACCCGGTCGTCGCGCCTGACCCGCCCGGGCCCACGAGAGTAGGGGGGAGCACCGGAGGCGGCAAGAGCGTCCCGGCCCCTCGGACGGTCACCACGACAGGGTTCGGCCACTTCCGCGCAGGCGGCCTTCCTCGCCCGGCGGCACTGTCGCGAGGTTGCGCAACTGGGCGGATAGGACAGTGAGTTGACGCCCCCGCCTCGACGGGTGCGGCCACCTCCGGGCGGGGGAGGGGCCATCGAGGCGCCGTCCTGGCAAGGGCGCAGTACGCCCGTACGGGGTCCGGCCCTACCTCGGCTACCGGGGCTCCTGGCGCAAAGGACTGCTCACCGAGGGCTGCGCGGCGGGCCGGAAGAGGCGGCGGCGCCCTGGGACGCCGTCCCGGACGTCGTGGCCGCCCTGACGGCGGGCGGGCTCACCGCGGGGCAGGACTACCAGCTCATCGCCTTCGTGACGGGCTTTCCGCTGGTCGGCGCCGGGAACTACGAGACCGTGCCGGTGGGGATCTTCTCGCGGCGGTGCGTCGAGGAGGTCGAGTCGCTCCACAACCGGGTCCGGGTCACGGACGTCGTGGGCGACAGTTACGAACGCGTCCTGGACTGCCTGCGCGGCGCCCGCGCCGAATACAACGTCCCCGGCGCGGAACCGGTGAACGAGTGAACGGCCGACCCCGCCGAGGCGTTTCGACGGGTGGGGCCGAGGTCCTGGCAGGCGCTTCACGACAGGCGCGCCCGGCACGGGTGTGGGCGGCTCCGAAACCGCCGGAAAGCCTCTCACCTGCGAGAGCCGGCGGCGGGCAGGCCGGCTTTCCGGCCCGCACGTCCCGCGACGCGTTCCCCGCTCACCCGGGCAGCCGCACAGAAGGCATGTTTCGTGTTTCGAAACACTGGAATGAAGGCGCCTCCGCCGGCATGTGGAGGGGCCCCGGCGGTAGTAAAGTGCGCGTGCCGGGCCGTGTGATGACACGGAATCCGGAAGCGTTTCAATGTCCGGAAACAGACCCCTTCAGGATCCCCCTAGGACGGCCGTGAAGACCTACGGAACCACCCCCGCCTTCGCCTCTGCGAAGACCCGCGCAACCCTCGCGGCGACCGACGTCCGCAGCGCCGAGGCCGCCAGGAAGCTCAGCCGTGCAATCGGTGCGACAACGGGCCGGTCCACCCGGATTTCCACTTTCAGCTCCGCTCTCTGAGCAGTCGTCAGGAGTGGCTAGAATGGCGGAATGACAGGACCCCTGGTCCCCTTCCGTGAATTCGTTCTCAAAGTGCACAGCAGGTGCGATCTCGCCTGTGACCACTGTTATGTCTACGAACATGCAGATCAGAGCTGGCTGACCCGCCCGAAGACCATCTCTGACGAGGCAATTTCCTGGACTGCCCGGCGCCTGGCCGAGCATGCGACGACACATGCGCTTCCCTCCGTCACAGTGATCCTGCACGGCGGGGAACCGCTCCTGGCGGGGCCCGCGCGACTGCGACGGGTCTGCGAGGAGCTCGGCTCGGCCCTGCACGGCATCGCTGAGCTGGACCTCAGGATCCACACCAACGGCGTCCAGCTCAGCCCCCGTTACCTCGACCTCTTCGACGAGTTCCACGTCCGGGTCGGGATCTCGCTCGACGGCGACCGCGCCGCCAACGACCGCCACCGCCGGTTCGCCAACGGACGCAGCAGTCACCCGATGGTGATGCGAGCGGTCGAACTGCTCCGCGAGGAGCGCTACCGCCATCTGGACCTCGGCCTGCTGTGCACGGTCGACATCCACAACGACCCGGTGGCCGTGCACGACGCCCTCGCCGTGCTCGAACCCCCGCTCGTCGATTTCCTGCTGCCGCACGCCACCTGGGACGACCCGCCGCCGCGGCCGGACGGATCGCCCACCGCGTACGCCGACTGGCTCCTCACGGTCTTCGACCGCTGGACGGAACAGGGCCGCCCCATGCCCGTCCGGATGTTCGCCTCGGTGCTCTCCAGCCTGAGCGGCGGCCCCAGCCTCACCGAGTCCCTGGGCCTGGCCCCCACCGACCTCGTCGTCATCGAGACCGACGGGAAGCTGGAACAGGTCGACTCGCTCAAGAGCGCCTACGAGGGCGCCGCCGCCACCGGGTTCGACGTCTTCCGCAACACCTTCGACGAGGTCGCGGCCCACCCCGGCGTCCGGGCACGGCAGCTCGGTCTGGCCGGAGTCAGCGAGACCTGCCGCCGCTGCCCGGTCGTGCGCTCGTGCGGCGGCGGGCTCTACACCCACCGGTACCGCTCCGACCACGGCCCCGAAAGCCTCTCGGGCGGCGGCTTCGACAACCCGTCGGTCTACTGCGCCGACCTGGCCGCCCTGATCCGCGGCATCGAGGAACGTACCGCCGCCGCGATCGAGTCGCCCGCCGTCCGGTCGCCCGACGAGCTGCTCGCCGCCCACCTGGACCTGACCCGGACCCTGCTCGCGGCTCTCCACGACACCCTCGACGGGCGGGGCGGGGCGCTCTGGGACGACGCCTGGCGGCTCGCGGCGACGGTCGAGGCGGACACCGCGGGCGCCGATGCGCTCGACGCGGTCCTCGCGCACCCCTACACCCGCACCTGGCTGGTCGACGCCCTGGAGGACGTCGAGGCGGGCCGAGGCCTGACCGGGCCCGCCGCCGAACGGCTCGCCGCGACCGTGGCCGCCGCCGCCGTCCGGGCCGGACTCGACCTGCCCGTACCCGTGGCGTACCGAAACGGAGGCCTGCACCTGCCCACCCTCGGCACCGTGCTCCTCGGCGGCCCGGAGAAGCGGGGAGCGGCAGTGGTACGTGCCACCAGCGGCGGATTCGTCGTCCGCCGGGAGGCCGCGCCCGGTACGGAGCTGCGCATCGCCCCCGACGAGCCCGAAGGCCCGCACTGGCTGCCCATGCACGTGCTGCGCCGCGCGCCGGCCCCCGTACTCCTGCTCGACGACCTCGACCCCTTCCGCGACCGGTTCGACGCTCCCGCGACCGACCGCCTCGAAGCGGAGGAGGCCGACGCCTGGGCGGACCGGGTCGCCGAGGCCTGGTCGCTGCTGGCCGACGCCGTTCCCGGCCAGGCGGCCGAGGCGGCCCGGACGATCACCACGCTGACCCCCCTGTTCACCGGGGTGGTCGAGCCGGGGCGACACGGTCCCGGCGCGCTCGGCGTCGGGCCGGTGGTGGGCGCGAAGGAGCTGGCACTCGGCCTGCTCAGCGGGTTTCGCCGAGTGAAACTGCGGGCGCTCGGTGAAGTGACGGATCTTTACGCCTTGGACGGTACCTGGGAACATCGAACGCCCTGGGGGAGCGAACACGTGACGTTCTCCCGACTGCTGGCCGAGACTTTCGAACGGGCGGGGCTCGGGCTTTACGATCCGCACTACCTCACGGGTGTTCCGGAAGCGCTCGACATGATCGAAAACGCGGCGGAGGTGACGGTCGACGGCAAACAACTGATCGCCGCTGTCCGCAAGGAGATCGCCGTGCGGTCATGAATCCAACGTCGCGACGTCTGACCGGAAAGTGACGTTCGAATGACCGAACAGCAGGGGGGTGGAAAGCGGTCCGCTCCGGAATGATGAGTTCGCTTGCACTCCCTTCCTCCTTCCGGGATGCGAGTGCTCACACAGGACGGGGGTCGTGTGCACGCATCGACGCAACAGCGAGCGGTGGGCCATCGGCCGTATTTCTTTCTGAGTTACGCCCACACACCGGGGTACGGCGCCGGTACGGACCCCGACATGTGGGTCGAACGGCTTTTCCAGGATCTCTGCGGCCATGTGATGGCCATGACCGACTTACCCGCCGGAGCGCCTGCGGGCTTCATGGACCGGGAGATACGCTCCGGCGAGGGCTGGTCGGAACGGCTCGGCGACGTCCTCGCCACCTGCCGGGTCTTCGTCCCGCTGTTCTCGCCGCGCTACTTCGCCAGCGAGATGTGCGGCAAGGAGTGGTACGCCTTCGAACAGCGGGCCATCCACCACCGGGCCCGCTCCAACCAGCCGGCCGAGGCCATCGTCCCCGCGCTCTGGGTGCCGGTGCCCCCGAGCCAACTGCCCGGCTCCGCCGAACGGTTGCAGTTCAACCACCGTGACTTCGGCGAACGGTACGTCAGCGACGGCCTCTACGGTCTGATCAAGCTCAGACTCTTCGCCGAGGAGTACGAACGGGCCGTCTACGAACTGGCCAAACGCATCGTCAGCGTCGCCGACTCGGTCCGCATCGACACCGGCCGGCCCGTCGACTACCGCCTGGCCCCCAGCGCCTTCGGCTCCCCCAGCAGCGGAGTCGGCGCACCCCGGCCGATGCAGATCACCATCGCGGCGCCCACCCGCCACGACCTGCCCGAGGGACGCAACAGCGACCACTACGGCGACCACCCCCAGGACTGGAACCCGTACTATCCCGCCTCCGCCCGGCCGCTGGCCTATGTCGCCGAGGAACTGGTCCGCTCCCTCAACTACCAGGCCGTCATCACCTCGTTCGACGAGGACCGGCACGACGGCAAGGCCCCGCCCAGCACCCCCGAGATCCTGCTCGTCGACCGCTGGGCCCTGCGGGACGAGGACCACCGCCGCAGGCTCGCCGCCTTCGACGCGGAGAACCGGCCCTGGGTGACCATGGTCGTGCCCTGGAGCCGCGACGACCACCAGAGCAGAGCGGCGGAGAGCGAGCTCACCGAGAAGCTCGAAGCGACCATGCCGATCAAGATGGGCCAGGGCCGCGCCCTCTGCCGGGCCGCCGCGAAAGGAGTGCCCACCATGGAGGCGTTCGGCCAGCTCCTGCCCCAGGTGGTCGAGGTGGCCGCCCAGCAGTATCTGAAACACGCCAAGGCCTACCCACCCGGATCCGGCGGCGGATCCGGCGAGCGGACCCGGCTCACCGGCCCCATGGGCAACACGAGCTACATACCCGACCCGCACGACCCTGCGACGGAAGCGGAGGACCTATGAGTGCCGGTCGTGACGGGCGCATCGTCACCTTCTACTCGTACAAGGGCGGTACCGGGCGCACCATGGCGCTCGCCAACACGGCCTGGATCCTCGCGGCCAACGGCAAGCGGGTGCTGGCCGTCGACTGGGACCTGGAGGCCCCCGGACTCCACCGGTTCTTCCACCCCTTCCTCGACCCGGCCACCCTGGGTGCCACCACCGGAGTGATCGACCTGATCACCGAGTACGCCTGGGCCGCGACCAGCCCCGCCCAGCGCGCCGAGGACTGGCACCGCGACTACGCCCGCATCCAGCCGCACGCCGTGTCGCTGACCCCGGAGTCGCTCGGCTGGGAGTTCCCGCAGGGCGGCACGCTCGACTTCGTCTCCGCCGGACGGCAGAACCGCGAGTACAGCGCCACCGTCTCCACCTTCGACTGGGACAATTTCTACGACCGCTTCGGCGGCGGCCACTTCTTCGACGCCCTGCGCGACGACATGAAGGCCAACTACGACTACGTCCTCATCGATAGCCGGACCGGCCTCAGCGACATCGCCGACATCTGCACCGTCCACCTCCCGGACGTGCTCGTCGACTGCTTCACCCTCAGCGACCAGTCCATCGACGGCGCGGCTTCCGTCGCCCGCCAGATCGCCGAGCGCAACACCGGCCGCCCGATCGCCCTCTACCCCGTACCGATGCGGATCGACGAGGGCGAGAAGGAGAAGGCGGACGCCGGACGGGCCCTGGCCCGGCTCAAGTTCGACCGGTTGCCGCGCGACCTGTCCGGCGACGAACTCACCGCCTACTGGGGCGCGGTGGAGATCCCGTACCGCCCCTACTACGCCTACGAGGAGACGCTGGCCACCTTCGGCGACGAGGCCGGGCTCACCAACTCGCTGCTCTCCGCCTTCGAACGGCTCACCGCGGTCATCACCGACCGGGAGATCACCTCGATGCCCCCGATCGGCGAAGAGGCACGCCTGCGGATCCGTGACGCCTTCACCCGGCGCAGGCCCGCCCTGCCCGCCGACCTCCACCTCAGCTATGTGGCGGAGAACCGGATGTGGGCCGACTGGCTGGAGTCGATCCTCTCCCGGGCCGGCTTCCGGGTCGTCCCGCGCGACGTCTCCGCCGAACGACCCCCGGAGGAGGCGGCCGACACCGCCCCGGAGAACGCGGCCCGCACCGTGGTCCTGCTCTCCAGCGCGTACCTGAAGTCCCAGCGCGCGGTCGAGCTGTGGGAACGGACCGCCGCCGAGGCCATCGGCAGCGGCCGCCGCCGGCTGGTCCCGCTGCGCGTCGGGGACGTACGCCTGTCGTCCCCGTACATCGACCGCAATCCGGTCGACCTCTTCCGGCTGGACGAGGTGCACGCCACCACCGCCGTGATGCGGGCCCTGGACCGCCCGGTGCAGGTCGCCGACGGGGTCTCGCCCGGGCCCCGCTTCCCCGGCACCGTGCCGAGGATCTGGAACGCGCCGCCCCGCAACCCCGGCTTCACCGGCCGCTCGCTCGTCCTGGAGCGGATGCGCGACCAGCTCGGCGGCGGCCTCGCCGTCGTCCTGCCGCAGCCGCAGACCCTGTACGGACTCGGCGGCGTCGGCAAGACCCAGGTCGCCCTGGAGTACGTGCACCGCTTCATGGCCGACTACGACCTGGTGTGGTGGATATCGTCCGAGCAGCCCGACGACGTGGTCGCCTCGCTCGCCGAACTCGCCGTCAGGCTCGGCGCCCAGGGCGGCGACGACATGGCCGCCGCCTCCCAGGAAGCCGTCGACCTGCTGCGGCGCGGGGTTCCCTCGGACCGCTGGCTGCTGGTTTTCGACAACGCGGACGACCCCGAGCAGCTGCGCCGCTACTTCCCGCAAGGCGGCTCCGGCCACATCCTGGTGACCTCCCGCAACCAGAGCTGGTCCCAGCACGGGGACGCGCTGCCCGTGGACGTCTTCCTCCGCGAGGAGTCCATCGAGCACCTCCAGCGCCGGGCCCCGGGGCTCAGCGACGAGGACGCCGCCCAGGTGGCCACGGCGGTGGGCGACCTGCCGCTGGCCGTGGAGCAGGCGGCCGCCTGGATCGCCGAGACCGCCACCCCCATCGACGCCTACCTCGAACAGCTCGCCCGGCAGGCGCCCCAGGTCCTCGCCCTCAACCAGCCGGTCGGCTACCCGGAACCGGTCGCGGCGACCTGGAACATCTCCATCGCCCGGCTCAAGGAGCGCTCGCCCGCCGCGGTACGGCTGCTCCAGCTCTGCGCCTTCTTCGCCCCGGAGCCGATCTCCGCGAACCTCCTCTACAGCAAGGAGATGATCGACGCGCTGAAGCCGTACGACTCCTCGCTCCAGGAGAAGCTGGTGCTGGGCCGGGTCATCCGGGAGATCGGCCGCTTCGCCCTCGCCAAGGTCGACCAGGTCTCCAACTCGATCCAGGTGCACCGCCTCGTCCAGGCGGTGATCAAGGCGCAGCTCAGCGAGGAGGAGCAGCGCGAGGCCCGGCACGTCGTCCACCGCATCCTCGCCGGGGCCCGGCCCGACGACGACGAGCCGATAGACAACCCGGAGACCTGGCCGCGCTTCGCCACGATCTGGCCGCACCTCGGTCCCTCCGACGCCCGCAACTGCAAGGAGCCGGAGACCCGCAGGCTGCTGATCGACCGGGTCCGCTACCTGTGGAAGCGCGGCGACGTCAGGACCGCGGGCGCGCTCGGCAACGAGCTGCGGGACATCTGGCGGGAGAAGCTGGGCGAGCGGGACCTGCAGTACCTCTACCTCTGCTTCCACCTCTCCAACATCCTGCGCACCCGCGGGCGTTACGTGGAGGCGAAGGAGCTGGACGAGCTCACCCTGGAGCGGCAGCGGGCGGTGCTGGGGCCCGAGCACCCGCACACGTACATGACCACCAGCAGCCTGGCCATCGACCTCGGTCTGCTCGGGGACTACGCCCGGGCGATCGAGATGGCGACCGAGGCGCACGAGGGGTTCGGGCAGATCTTCCACGACTCCCACCCCCGGACCCTTGCCGCCGCCAACAACCTGGCCCTGAACCTGCGCAGCGTCGGCCAGTACGCCCGCGCCCGGGAGATCGACCAGGACGTCTACGACCTCCGCTCCCAGGTGCTCGGTCCGGAGCACCCCTACAGCCTGTCCTCCGCCATGAACCTCGCCCGTGACCTGCGGGAAGTCGGACGCTACGAGGACTCGGTGGGGCTGCTCAGCACGACGTACAACAGCTTCAAGGAGACGATGGGCCGCAGCTTCCCCGCCACGCTGAGCGCCGCGAAGAGCCTCGCGGTGTCGTTGCGCAGGGCGGGCCGGCTGGAGGACGCCCGCCGCCTCACGGTGGCGACCCGCGCCCGCTACCGGGCGAAGTACACCACCGCCAACCCCGATTCGCTGGCCTGTGATCTCAACCTGGCCGCAGACCTGTTCGCGGCGGGCGAGAGCGTCGAGGCGAGGGACACGGCGCAGGAGGTCGTCGACCAGTACATGAAGGTGCCGGGGGAGAGGCACCCGTACACCCTGGCGGCGCAGAACAACCTCGGCGTCTACCTCACGGGCGCCGGCGAGCCGGATGCGGCGGAGCGGGTGCTGAAGCTGGTCGTCGCCACCATGCGGGAGACGTTCGGCCGGGAGCACCCCAACACCCTGTTCTGCGTGATGAACCTGGCCAGCGCGACGGCCGACCGGGGCGAGCTCGACATCGTGCTGGAGACCGAGCAGCGGCTGTCCGGGCAGTTGCGCGAAGCGCTCGGGGCGCACCATCCGGAGACCCTGGCCATGACCTCGAACATGGCGGTCACGCTGGACGCCATGGGCCGGGAGGACCAGGCGGCGCAGTTGCGTTCGGAGATCGTCGTCGAGCTGTCGCGCCAGCTCGGCGACGACCATCCGCTGGTCCGGATCGCCCGGACCGAGGAGCGGTTCCGGCGGGAGCTGGAGCCGATGTCGGTGTGACCCCCGCCGTGCCGGGAGGGCTCACCCTCCCGGCACGAGGGCCGGCAGGGGCGCGTCCGGCGGCTCCCGCTCGTCCAGCAGCCAGTCGAGGACGCGGGGGAGCATGGGGAACGCGTCGAAGTGGGCCGCCGCCGGCTCCAGTACGGCGGTGGCGCCCGGGATCTGTCCGGCCAGCCACCGGGAGTGGCCGACCGGGGCGAAGACGTCCTTCACCCCGTGCCAGAGCAGCACCCTGCCGGTGATCCGGGCCGGATCGAAACCCCAGGGGCGGCAGAACGCGATGGCGTCGTCGATCCAGCCCCAGGCCGAGTGACGCAGCCCCTCGCTGAAGTTGCGCAGCAGCATGGACCGGATGCCCGCGTCGTTGACGACCAGCCGGTCGGAGTCGGTCAGCTCCCGGCGCAGATCGTCCAGGAGCCGGACCGGGTCGCGCCGGATCTGCGCCGAGCGGACGATGAAGGACGCCGCCAGGCTCTCCGGGTCGTCGGCCGCCGTGGAGTACGCCTGCACATTGGACGCGGCCATCCCGTCGAACCAGTCGAGCCCGGCCGCGTCCCGGGGCGCCAGACTGACCAGGGCCGCGGTCCGGGTGATCCGTTCCGGCATCAGCGCCGCGCAGGCCAGGGCGTGTGGTGCCCCGCCGGAGCGGCCCACCACGGCGAAGCGCTCCAGACCCAGCGCGTCGGCGATGGCACGGATGTCCTCGACGACGTCCTTGATCCGGCGGCCCTCGTGCCGGTCGCTGCCGCCGTAGCCCGGGCGGTCGTAGGCGATGAGCTGTGTGTGGCGCTGGTAGAGGACCATGCCGCGGGGGGCGGGGCCGAGTCTGCTGCCCGGGGTGCCGTGGAGGAGGAAGACCGGTCTTCCCCGCGGGTCGCCCATCCGCTCGACCATCAGATGCCGCCCGTCCGCCGCGCGCACCCGATCGCGCACCCGTGCCTCCCCGCTCGGTCGCCCGGTCACCCGGCCGGTCCGAACACGGTGTGTCCCGGCGCCGGCCGCCGTTTCGATGATGACCCATCAGAGGCGTTACGGGGACTGTTCGACGATGAGGAACTGTGAAGGTCCTGGGAGCGGGTCGGCGGAGGATTCCCGTCGCCATCCGGACGGAACGCCCCATCATCCGGACCGCAGGGGCGAATACCGGACAGGACTAGTCCTCACCCAGGGGCGGTCGACGGTCGCACCGGGTGTTTGCGAAGGGAACCGACATGGCATGACCGCGGGTAAGTGAACGACCCGCGCGCGAAGCGTCGGTGTCGTGTGCACGTCCGGAAGTCGACCTTGTGTGCGTTTCCCGGCCTCGGAATAGTGGGCGCCCCATCCTCCGTGTACGGGCACCCCACTTGCTCCGTGCACGGCCCCACAGGAGGTCGAAGTTGAAGCATCGACGCATATCCAGGAAGCGCGCGACGCTGGCCGGCTCGGCCGTCGTCGCTCTGGTCGCAGCGGGATTCACGTTCCAGTCTGCGAACGCCAGTGACGATGTGCCGGAGTTCACGGCCAAGACCCTCAGCGCGGACGCGGCCGGAAAGCTTGCCGACACCCTGGGCCGTGACCTGGGCGCGGACGCGGCCGGCTCGTACTACGACACCACGGCGAAGACCCTCGTCGTGAACGTCGTCGACAAGGCCGCCGCCGAGCAGGTCCGCCAGGCGGGCGGCAAGGCCAGAATCGTCGAGAACTCCCTCACCGAGCTGAAGTCGGCCCGGCAGACCCTCACCGACAAGGCGACGATCCCGGGCACCTCCTGGGCGGTCGACCCGGTGACCAACAAGGTGAAGGTCACCGCCGACAGCACGGTCGACGGCGCGGCCTGGAAGCAGCTCTCGGCCGTGGTCGAGGGTCTCGGCGGCAAGGCCGAACTCGCCAAGACCAAGGGTGAGTTCAAGCCGCTGATCGCGGGCGGCGACGCGATCTGGGGCTCCGGCTCCCGCTGTTCGCTCGGCTTCAACGTGGTCAAGGACGGCGAGCCGTACTTCCTGACCGCCGGGCACTGCACCGAGTCGGTCACCAGCTGGTCGGACAGCCAGGGCGGCGCGGAGATCGGGGCGAACGAGGGCTCCAGCTTCCCGGAGAACGACTACGGCCTGGTCAAGTACACCTCGGACATCGAGCACCCGAGCGAGGTGAACCTCTACGACGGCTCCACCCAGGCGATCACCCAGGCGGGCGACGCGACGGTCGGCCAGGCGGTCACCCGCAGCGGCTCCACCACTCAGGTGCACGACGGTGAGGTCACCGGGCTGGACGCCACGGTCAACTACGGCAACGGCGACATCGTCAACGGCCTCATCGAGACGACGGTCTGCGCCGAGCCGGGCGACAGCGGTGGCGCGCTCTTCGCGGGCGACACCGCGCTCGGTCTGACCTCGGGCGGCAGCGGCGACTGCTCCTCGGGCGGCACGACCTTCTTCCAGCCGGTACCGGAGGCGCTGGCCGCCTACGGCGCAGAGATCGGCTGACGCACCACCGCTCCACCGTACGACGGCGCAAGGAAGGGCCCCCGGTTCGCCGGGAGCCCTTCCCGTATGCCCTGGGCGCGGTCGGCTCAGGCGGCCTGGGGCAGATTCCGGACGCCCGCGTCCGCCGGGGAGACGCCGAAGACCTTCACGGCCTGGTAGTAGGTCCAGGCCGTGCTGTTGCACGAGGTCTTCGTCGCGCCCGAGTAGTCGGCGCACACACGCTTGAGGTCCTCGTAGAAGGCGGAGTCGATCCGCGCCTTGTTGGCGGAGAACGCGCCCGCGGCCTTGTAGTTCCGGTACCCGAAGTCGTGGCGGGCGCAGGAGTTCTGGAACGGGAAGCCGAAGGGGTTGTCGGGGGAGCTGCTGCAGTAGTCCGTCGACCAGTCGAAGCCGTACGCGGCCCAGGCACCCTGGTTGCCCCGGGCTGCGTTCCAGGCGTTGTGGCTGGAGGCGCTGGTCTGGGTCCAGGAGCTGAGCACCTGGGGCTTGTCGGCGGGGGCGGCCGAGGCGGAGACGGCGGATCCCAGGGTGAGCGGGAGTGACAGGGCGACCGCGGCGAGCGGAACCGTGAAGCGACGACGCATGAACGACCTCCGTGGGGGTGAATGGAGTTGCTCCTGAGGCGCTCCTCGCCGGGTGGTGCGAGGGAGCAGGAGCAGCATGTCGTCATGAACGCGTCATGCCTAGATGTCGCACCGAGCGGACATCTAGAATTGTTCGTCCGGCACCGGGGGTTGGGGCGTGCGTCGGACGGGGGCGCCGAGGTGTCCTCGGGGCGGCGTTCGCGCGCCGCGTGCGACCGTCGGGCACGGATCACGTGTGGCTGAGGATCACCGTCAGGGCCACGAACTCCGCGAGGAGCTGGGTGGCGAAGGCTGCTTGGCGTGTGCGTACGGCCGTCGCGGCCAGGGCGACGACACAGGCGACGACGGCCAGGGCGATGCTCCAGCCGAAGAGCCAGCCGGGCAGCGCGTCGCCGCACTGCTGCCCGTACGTCATGCAGCGCCCCGCCCGTTCGCCGGTGAGGGTCAGCAGCCCCGCGAGCAGGGCGGCGGGCACGAAGAGGCCGGCGCACAGGCCGGACCAGAAGCGCGTGCGGTCCGTGGTGGCGGATCCCTCTGCCGTGGCCGGAGCCTCTTCGGTCGGCTGGTGCGGCTGCGGTGCTGTGATGTCCATCTGGTGATCCAACGCGGTCCCGCGGCCCACCGCATCGGTTCAGGTACTCGTATCGGGGTGCGCGACATGCTCATGCGCACGCCGTCATTCGTGACGGGAGCGGCGGCGTCGCGACCGTCCCTCACCCCATTACGTGGTCCCGCCCAGGGGTGCGCCACTTTTTACCGACGCGTAACTTCCTTTGCCGGCTTACTCGTGCGTAATTTGGCATGAGCACACAAAGCTTGTGGTCCGGGCCACAGGGCGCACCGCCATCGCACCTCCCTTGAGCCGCAAGGAGATCCCACGATGCTGCCCTGGTTCCGTGCTGCGCGCGTTCCCCGCACGCGCAGTCTGCTCGCCGCCCTGCTTCTCGCCCTGACCGTTCTCTTCGCCCCTACGGCGACCGCGAGCGCGGCCCCGGCCGCCGAAACGGCCACATCGCGTGGCTGGAACGACTACTCCTGCAAGCCCTCCGCCGCCCATCCCCGCCCCGTCGTCCTGGTCCACGGAACCTTCGGGAACTCGATCGACAACTGGCTGGTGCTCGCCCCCTACCTGGTCAACCGGGGTTACTGCGTCTTCTCCCTCGATTACGGCCAGCTCCCCGGCGTGCCGTTCTTCCACGGCCTCGGACCCATCGACAAGTCCGCGGAACAGCTCGACGTGTTCGTCGACAAGGTGCTGGACGCCACCGGAGCCCCGAAGGCCGACATCGTCGGCCACTCCCAGGGCGGCATGATGCCGAACTACTACCTGAAGTTCCTCGGCGGCGCCGACAAGGTCAACGCCCTCGTCGGCCTCGCCCCGGACAACCACGGCACCACGCTGCTCGGCCTCACCAAACTGCTGCCGTACTTCCCCGGTGTGGAGAAGTTCATCAGCGACAAGACCCCCGGACTCGCCGACCAGGTCGCGGGATCGCCCTTCATCACCAAGCTCACGGCGGGCGGCGACACCGTTCCCGGCGTCCGCTACACCGTCATCGCGACCAAGTACGACCAGGTCGTGACCCCGTACCGCACGCAGTACCTGGACGGCCCGAACGTACGCAATGTGCTGCTCCAGGACCTGTGCCCGCTCGACCTGTCCGAGCACGTGGCGATCGGGACCATCGACCGCATCGCCTTCCACGAGGTGGCCAACGCTCTCGACCCGGCCCGTGCCAAGCCGACCACCTGCGCCTCGGTCATCGGCTGACCCGCCGCGCAACGACGGACCGGGGGTCCGCCGTCCGCCGATGCGGATGACTGACCCCCGGCCCGTCGTCATGGCCTGCCGCGCCCGACGTCCCGGAGGGACGCGGCAGGGGTACGAAGGGGGGCGCTGCTGCGGTCAGCGGCTGTGGCGGCCCGTCGCGGCGGCGGCCCGGCGGCGCTGCGAGGCGAACAGCACGGCCGCACCGGCCGCGAGGACCCCGGCGCCCCCGATGGCCAGGTAGGTGCTGCTGCTGGAGCCACCCGTCTCGGCGAGCACCTCGTCCTTGCTCGCGGTGTTGACCTCGGGGGCGTTGCCCTCGGCCTTCTCCGCCGGGGCGGCCGGGGCGGCGGCGGTGACCTTCGCCCCGGTGTCCGCGTCGTCGTCACCGTGGCCGTTGTGCTCGACGGACGACTTCTCGGCCCCCTCGGTGATCGCGTCCTCGGACGGCGCGGAGGGGGCCGGCGCCGGAGCCTCGGCACCGGCGTCACCGCCGGACCCCTGCTCACCCTCGACCTTCTCCGCCGCGCCGCCGCTCGCCGAACCGCCGCCGAACGTCACGTCGGAGCAGGCGTAGAACGCTTCGGGGGAGTCGGAACGCTGCCAGATCGTGTAGACGAGCTGACGCCCGGAGCGCTCGGGGATCGTCCCGTCGAAGACGTACGAACCGTTCTCCAGCACCGGGTCGGTGACCTCGGCGAAGGGCTTCGCCTCCAGGTCCGACCAGGCCAGCGGCTTCGTGGCGTCATACCCCGGCTTGGTCATGTACAGCTCGAACGACCCCTTGTGCGGGGCCGTCGCCCGGAACCGGAAGGTGTGCTTGCCGGCCGACAACGCGGTGGCCGGCCAGTCGGCGCGCGGAAGGTCGAGGCCCTTGAACTTGTCGTTGGCCGCGCTGCAGAGCTTGCCGTCCGGGATCAGGTCACGGTGCTTGCCCGCCGCGTTGGCGATGTTGACCCCGTTCCAGTCGTACAGCGCCTGCACGCCACCGGCCGCGACCGCCGCCTGGCACGCCGCCGACTTCGGGCTCTCCGGACCCTCCGCGAAGCACGCCGACACCCGGCTCACCGGGTCGGTCAGCGAACCGTGCGCGACGGCCGGCGTGGCGGTCAACCCGGCCAGCGCGAGCGGTGCGAGTCCGAGGGCGAGAATTCCGGCGGCCTTGCGACGAGCGGTCATGGGTGGATCTCCTTCGATACGGCACAGCTGTCGGGGGGTGGCGATCAGCAAGCTAGCCGCTCGGAAGGCCGAAAAGGCCTGCTGGGAGGGGGTGATGGGGATCCTTATGGTGCGTTTAAGGCGCGGCTAAGTGGGCGCTCAGGAAGTCCCCTGCCGAGGTGGGGGCAGAGGCAATGGCCGGGAGCCGTACCACCCATGACGGTGCGGCCCTGCGCGTGCGCCGTCAGTCGCAGGTCGCTGAGCTGTGTCAGTGCCGCTTGTTACCTTGCCCGAGAGAGTGAGGCGCGTCGGAACGTGAGCCGAGCCTGGGCGGAAGTTCAGGCGTTGCAGACCACGGCAAGCAGGTACGGACTGACGCCGGAGCAGGTGCGGGTGGTTCGCGCTGTTGATGCTTGCATGATCTGCGCGTCTGCTGTATCGGGGTTCAAGTCCGACACATTCGCCGTCGATCATTGCCATGGCAGCGGAGTCGTCCGCGGCCCGTTAACCGAACTAACTCGTGAGTTCTTGCAGGTCAGACGGCTTCTCCACTAGCTTCTCAGGATGCTTCAAGGCGATGTCCCCGAGCGGGACTTGGCAGCGTTCGTCCTGCCCGAGTTGGGCAGACTGCAGGAGACCGGTGATCAGTGGGCGCCGTACCAGTTGCTCGACCAGGATGGCGTTGTTGTCGACCCGTCCGGGCCTTCTTCGCCGAGTTGCAGGCAGAGGACAAACCTGCCTCCACGGTCCGCTCATACGGCATGGACCTGCTGCGCTGGTGGCGGTTTCTGTGGGCTCTCAACATCGAGTGGAACCGGGCAACGCGTACTGATGCACGGGACTTCATCCGGTGGATGCAGATCGCGAACAAGCCCCAGCGCCTGCACTGGCGACACCGGAAGGCAGGCTACTCCGAGGAGACGGTGCCGAAGCCGCGGACGACGCGCAAGAGAACGGGCCTTCTGGGCCTGGGCCACGATCGAATTCCTGCAGCACACCGGCGTCCGGATCGAGGAGATGCTGGAGGCCAGCCATCACGCCTTGATCCAGGTCGCCGTCGTCGCCACGGGCATGGCCGCCCTCGCCCTCGGCTGGGCGGCGCTCGCCCTGACGGCGGGCCGCCCGGTGTTCGCCCTGGTGCTGGTCCCGCTCCTCGGCCTCTTCGCCTTCGGTACGGGCACCGCGCAGGTCCTCGCAGGTCACTCCGACATCAACACCACGATGGGCTACAACGCCATCTACCCGGCGGACGCCATCGAAGCCCACCGCGCGTTCATCGCCCGCCGTCGATCACTTCGTCCCAGCGAGGAATACCGGACCCCGACGAACGAGGAGTGGGACGCCTTCCTCGCCCACTTCGAGAAACGGAAGGTGTCCATCGGTACCTGCGCACGCGCCTTCGGGACCCCATGCATTCATGAACGCGCTTGTGTCAGATGCCCACTCCTCCGACCTGACCCGGCCCAACGGGCACGGCTTGCCGAGATCCGCGACAACTTGATCGCCCGAGTCACCGAAGCCGAGACGGAAGGCTGGCTCGGCGAGGTCGAAGGTCTCCAGATCGGCCTGGCTGGCGCCGAGGAGAAACTCAGCCAGCTCGACGTACAGATCTCCCAGCAGCAGGAGTCCGTTGACCTGGGAATTCCCACCTTCCGGGAGATCGTCGCTCACACCACTACCGTGGCCACACCGCCGGAGCCTTCGTGACCAGGACGGTCGTCACCTCTGGCGATGCTCAGTGGACGTCGGCACAGAACGCGGCGGCGCGGACGAGCTTCATCCACGCGGATGATCTACACCACCCCGACCCAGGCCACGGGCACGCTCTACGGGCGGCGGGCCAGAAAGTGGGTGTCGAGGAAGCCACGCTCGGACGCTGGGTCGTGGAGCAACCTAGCCACCGTGACAAGGCCGGCACCGGCCAGCAACTCGGCAAACTGCTCCGCCGGCCAGCTATAGGCGGGCGCCACCTTGTGGTCGAAGCGGACCGGTTCCGGCCCCTCGGTCCCGAAGAAGGACACCAGGAGCAGACCCCCTGGTGCCAGGACACGCACCTGCTCAGCGAGCAGTGCGGGCAATTCTCCAGGTGGGGTATGGATCATCGAGTAGTGGGCCAGCACCCCGCCGAGCGCGCCCTCCTCGACCGGCAGGGACTCCATGCGCGCTTCGTCGAACCGCAGCGACGGCTGGGCCCGCCGAGCGTGGTCGACCATGGCCGGGGAGAGGTCGAGCCCGAAGGCGTCCAACCCCAAGTCGTGCAGCATGGCTGTCAGATGACCGGGTCCGCACCCGACGTCGGCTACCCGCAGGTTCCCCGAATCGCGCACGAGCTCGGCGAAGGTGCCGATCATGTTCCGCGCGAACGGCTGCGTCTCCAACCGGCTAGTGAACATCGACGCATAGAGCTCGACGACCCCGTCGTAGGCCGCCCTGGTCTCATCCTGGTGTTTTGACACGGGCAGGAAACTAACACCCGCGCCGTTCGCAGCCGTTCTCCGGCCCTTCCTCTCGGGACTGATCGTCCCGTCGCCGGATCACGGACGGCCCGGTAGTTCGGAGAAGGGGCCCTGTGCCAGTCCTGCAATTTTCTCCTGGGCAACGCCCGCGACGATGTCGACGTGCTGCTGGGTGCCATAAGTACCTGCTCGAGGACCATGCGGCTGAACCATGGAATCAAGGAGCGCGTCGAGCGGAAGTGCTGGCTGAGCGAAAGGAGCAGGGGCTGACGGCCCGACTTGCGCAGAGCGAGCGTGCTCTGGATGCGGCTGAACAAGGTGTCAAGGAACTTGAGGCTGTCCTGGTGGAGGTTCCCGAAGACACGGCAGTCACCGCACGTCGGGCCAGGGATGCCGATGCCGTGGAGAAGTTCATCGGCGAGTTCATATTGCCTGCTCCCTCCGGCAGTTCGCGCGTCACGGCCGGCGCTCTGCGTACTGCTTGGGCTGACTGGGCCGCAGGCGCGTCCTGCCCGGTACGGAGTCTCCACGCGACTCTGCACCGACGGGGAGGCCGTCATCGCCGATCGTCGACCGGGCGTTACTGGGACGGAGTAGCGCTCCGATCTCCCCCTCGTCCGGACGTCAGGACGTGAAACCCTTGCGTGGCCTCTCAGGTTGCGGGGTGCCGTTGAGGCCCGCCCGCAGCCGGGAAGGGCGGAATCTGGCCAGATTTTCGCTGAAGCGCCTTAATGAGTGCAATGTCGGGTTTGGTGGGCTGGTGCGATCGCGGATCCCCGGTGAAGATGCCCGCCGTACCGGCGAACGGGGGCGTAGTGGGATTCGGGCGTGGAGTGCGTCTCAAGGAACGGGCCGATGGCGACCTGGTCGGAGGGCCGGCAATCCCCCTTCAGGCCGCCTCGGGAGTAGGAGAAGAGCATCGCCTCGACGAGGTGAATGCCACCACATCGGATGTGACCAGGCTGCTGTGTCAGGCCGTCTATACGCGTCCCGACCGGGTCGAGGCCATCAAGGCATGGTGGCGCAAGGTGAGAGGCAGAAGCGGCGGGCCGGACAAACCGCGACGCAGTGCTCGTCGGCGTATCTACTTGGAGGGCAGCGATGATTGCCCGCCCCTGGGCGAGCCAATGGCTCGATGGGTGCTGGACCATGTTCTGAACGGCCCGCCATTGCCCGTCCCTTCGTACGGATTCGACCTCGAACCGATCCTTGCGCACAGCAAACGCGCGCGGCGGCGCCAGTGGTTCCGTCGAATCGGGGTGCTGCTCGTTGTCGCTTGTCTGGTGTACCTGTCTCCTCCGGCCGCTGCGGTGTGGGGCGGGGCCGCCCTACTGGCACTGGCGGTGCGATGGGCGGGGTTGAGGGCGCTACGAAAGGTGCGTCGAGCGTCGCGGTTGGTGACGTCTCGCTGGTCGCCGCACGTCGTTCTGTGTGTGCCCTTGGCGCTCGCGATGGTTCCTTTCGAGCCGAATGGCGATCATGTTCTTGGACTGCGTGCCGGCCTCCTTCTGCTGCCGCCCGCGCTGTTGGCGGGGACGGCGCTCGTTTTCGTCGCTGACCGGCTTGCGGCGCTTGCCGCCCTGGCCGTGCTCAGTGGCCAGGGCGGCGGGCTGGACCGGCTGCCGTGGGTCGCCTGGAAAGCCGGGGAGCGCAAGACACGGATCGGCAGCGAGCAGACGCGGCGGGAGTTGCCGTACGAGACCCCGGAACGTTTCGTAGGGGCTGGGCGGGATGTCTGGGGTGTTGCGGACATCAGCATTCCGCTCAAGCCGAGGGACCATGAGAAGTCGGTCGGATCGTTGAGCGATTCGGAGCTGCTTCGCCAGACCGGTGCGGCTCTGCTACGGCTGGGACGAGATGCTCGGGAGGTCACCGATCCGTTGCCCGGCTTCACTGTGGTGCACGTGCGAGGGCTACCTGCTGCCCTGTGGCTGCAGCGAACGCGGGCCGCGAAGCTGGAGCCACCAGATCTCGGTGGCCGCGGGCGCAGGTCACCCTCGAGCATGCCGGACCGCCTCTATCTACGTGCACAGACTGTGAGCTGGAGTGGTCAACTCGTCGTCAATGTCTTTGTGCACGCCGCACTGGAGGCGGGGGAGCTGCGGCTGACCGTTCGCCCCCACGTCATGACTCCGCTGTACAACGAGCTGCGCGCCACTACTGCTCCCCTCGCCAAACGAGGCATCCGACGACTCGGTTGGGTGTTCGTGCAGGCGCTTCTCGACGCTGCTGCGGGGCCGCTTGCGCTCTGGCGGGCTGTAGCCCGTCTCGCCCTCGGAGAGAAGGGAGCGAACGGCCGTACGGAGGAGAAGGATCCGGTTAGCCTGCGCGACCGGTACTCCACCGAGGAAGTGGACGACATGCACCAGAGCGACGATGCCAAACGTCATGTCGTGCTGATGCAGGCTTGCATTTTTCGAACTGTCTCGGAGTACCTCGAGGAGCGTGGAGTCGACACGAGTGCGTACAACCGCCAAGTGGCTGCGGTGATCACGAACATTCAGATCTACGGAGACAACAACGCCCCCATCCAGAACGTCGCGGGTAGCGGCATCCATGGCGTGGGCCAGAACAACGGAAAGCAGGGAGGCGCACAGTGATCGTTGGGCGAGGCCGCCGCCAACAGGAACAGGGGCACGGATCCGGTATCAGTATCGGAGGTGACAACATCGCCCCGCTCCAGAACGTCGTGGGGGAGAACATTTCCCACGTGTACCAGTCGGCATCGGGGCAGGGCGCCGTCGACGCCGGTACCGTACGGGATCTGCTGGCCTCCTTCCGGGCGGAGGTGGACCGCAATGCCGAAAGCCTGGACAACCTGGTGGTTCTGCGGGCTATGGCAGAAAGGATCGATGCAGCCCTGGCTGCGCCAGACCCTCAAGCGGGAGCCGGATCGCTCCAAGGACTTGCCCAGGCTCTTCCCTCCTTGGTCCTGGGAACAGCTGTGCAACAAGGCGGAGAGGCGCTCGCGAATGCTCTTGCCGGGTGGGCGGGCTGAGAATGACGCGGCCAAAGGGAGCGGCAGTGGCTGGGGGTTCATGAGGCCTCGCTGAAGCCGGTGATGCCTGCCTGATGGCCCAAGGCCGGGAGGCCATCCGGCAGGATGTCGAACGGTGAAGGGCGCGGAAGCCCGACGGGGGAGGCGGAGGTCATGGTCGACCGGTGGGGCGAGGACGAGGCGGAGCCGGACGAGCGGCTGCCGCTGGAGTACGCCGTGCTTCCCGCGCAGCGGCGGCTGTGGCGGTGGATCGCCGGGGGGTGGCTGGTGACCTACGCCCTCGCCGCCCTGTATCTCGGTGCGGGCAGCGGGGCCGCGCTGCCCCTGTGGGTGGCGGCTCTCGTCTGTCTGCCCGTGGCGGCAGGGGCGGTGCAGTCCTGGCGCAGGTCCGCCGGAAGGACCCGTATCGACGAGGACGGGGTGGCCACCGGAGTCTGGCCCGCCCGGCAGGTGTGCCGCTGGGAAGAGATACGGACGGTCACCACCGTACGCACCGGCAGCGGGCCGAGCGCCCGCACCTTCATCCAGCTCGTACGGGAGGACAGCCGTGCTGTGACGCTCCAGGCCCCCGTCGACCTGGCCGAGGACCCCGACCACCGCTTCCGGCGCGCCCATGCGATCGTGCGCCGCACCTGGCAGGAGAGGGGTGCCGGCAGCACCTCCTGAGGGCGCGCTTCGGCGGCGTCGCGCGGGTGGCTGTGGCACCTTGTGACGCCTCAGCCCTTCCAGCGGTACCGCCGCTCCGGCCGCCCCGTTCCCCCGTACCGCAAGGTCACCTCCGCGCGTCCCGTTCCGGCGAACCACTCCAGGTAGCGGCGCGCGCTCACCCGGGACAGCGTCCCCGCCTCGGCGCACTCGGAGGCGGACAGGCCCCCGGGGTGGTCGCGCAGGGTGCGTTCCACCAGGTCGGCCGTGGGGGCGGCCAGGCCCTTCGGCAGCTCGCGGGAGCCGGGCGGGCGGGTGCCGAAGATCTGGTCGACGTCCTCCTGGCGGGCCTCTCCCAGCTCGTCCAGGCGGGTCCGCAGCGAGGCGACATGGCGCAGCTGTTCCTGGAGGGCCGAGCGGTTGAACGGCTTGATGAGGTAGTGCAGCGCCCCGGCCCGCAGCGCCGCCCGGATCACCCCGGCGTCCCGGGCCGCCGTGATGAACAGGGCGTCCGTGCTGGAGCGTGAAGCGTCCTGTTCCTCCGCCGTACGCAGGGCGCGCAGTACGTCGATCCCGTCCATGTCCGGCAGGTAGATGTCGAGCAGCACCAGGTCGGGGCGCAGTCGCTCGGCCGCCCGCAAGGCGTCGGCGCCGTTGTGCGCCACCCCGACCACCGTAAAACCGTCCATGGCGGACACATAGCGACCGTGCAGCTTCGCCACCATGAAGTCGTCGTCCACCACCAGCACCGTTGTCACGCCGCCACGCTAGGCCGCGACCTCAATGACCACAACGTCCGTTGATACCGGAAGAGAGACAGCTTCTTAACGCGCAGGCAACATGTGGGCCACTTCACAGCGAAAGGCGGAACCTGTGCGACTGCGCACTCCCCTCGCCCTGTTCGGGGCCGCGTTGCTCGTGGTGGTGGGGCCACCTCTGCTCTCCACCGACGACGGCTCCGACACCGGCACTCAGATTCCCGGGCTCCGCTTCATGGTCCCCAACACCCCCGGCGGCGGCTACGACATCACCGCCCGCACCATGGCCAAGAACGCCGAGGACGCCGGACTCACCCACAACATCGAGGTGTTCAACCTGCCGGGCGCCGGCGGAACGGTCGGCCTGACCCGGCTCGTCGGCGAACACGGCAACGGCAAGCTCGCCCTCTCCATGGGCCTCGGCGTCGTCGGCGCCGTCCACACCAACAAGTCCCCGAGCACCCTCGCCGACACCACTCCGATCGCCCGGCTCACCGAGGAGCCCGACATCGTGGTGGTTGCCAAGAACTCGCCCTACCGCACCATCGCCGACCTCCTCGCCGCCTGGAAGAAGGACCCGGCCCGCGTCCCGGTCGGCGGCGGGTCCTCGCCCGGCGGCCCGGACCACCTGGCCCCGATGCTCATGGCGCAGGCCGCCGGGATAGCCCCGAAGACGGTCAACTACGTTCCGTTCGACGGCGGCGGCGAACTCCTCGCCTCCATCCTCGGCAACAAGGTCGGCTTCGGCGTCTCGGGCCTCGGCGAGTACCGCGACCAGATCGAGGCGGGCGAGCTGCGGCTGCTCGCCGTGACCGGCCCGAAGCGGGTGCCCGGCCTGGACGCCCCCACCCTGCGCGAAGCCGGACTCGACACCGAGTTCACCAACTGGCGCGGCATCGTCGCCCCGCCCGGCCTCTCGGACACCGAACGCGACAAGCTCACCGGCCTCATCCGCAAACTCCACGCCTCGAAGGAGTGGAAGGAGTCGATGAAGACGAACGGCTGGGACGACGCCTTCCTCGCCGGTGAACCCTTCGGCGACTTCCTCGACGAGCAGGACCAGCGCGTCGCCACCGTCCTCAAGGAGCTGGGACTGTGACCACCGAATCGCCAGAATCCGCAGGTGCGAGCGGGAACACCACCCGCGCCTGGCTGCGTGAACGCTCCGAACTCGGCGTCTGCGTCCTGCTGTTCGCCCTCGGTGTGCTCGTGCTCACCGACGCCCTCACCATGGACGTCGACATCGCCCAGCGCGGTCCCATCGGGCCCCGCACCGTCCCGTTCGTCGTCGGCGCCGGGCTCCTGCTGGTCGGGGCCCTGCTCGCCGTCGACGTCCTGCGCGGCGGACGCGGCGAGGCCGAGGGCGGCGAGGACGTCGACCTCGACGAACCCGCCGACTGGCGTACCGTCCTGCTGCTCACCGGGGTCTTCCTCGCCGCCGCCGTCCTGATCGGCCCGCTCGGCTTCCCGATCGCCGGGGCGCTGCTCTTCTGGGGGGCCGCCTACGCGCTGGGCAGCCGCCACTACGGCCGCGATCCGCTCATCGCGGCCGGACTCTCCCTCTTCACCTACTTCGTCTTCGACAACCTGCTCGGTGTCCCCCTTCCGGGCGGCCCGCTGATGGGGGTGCTCTGACCGATGGATTCCCTCAACTCCCTCATCGACGGCTTCGGTACCGCGCTCACTCCGATGAACCTGCTGTGGGCCGCGATAGGCGTCCTGCTCGGCACGGCGATCGGCGTGCTCCCCGGCATCGGCCCGGCGATGGCCGTGGCGCTGCTGCTCCCGGTGACGTACGGACTCGACCCGACCGGCGCGTTCATCATGTTCGCGGGCATCTACTACGGGGCGATGTTCGGCGGTTCCACCACCTCGATCCTCCTCAACACCCCCGGGGAGAGCGCCGCCGTGGTCGCCGCGATCGAGGGCAACCCGATGGCCAAGGGCGGGCGCGGCGCACAGGCGCTCGCCGCCGCCGCGATCGGCCACTTCGCGGGCGGCATGATCGGCACGATCCTGCTGGTCGTCCTCGCCCCGACCGTCGCGTCGCTCGCCATCGGCATCGGCGCGCCCGACTACTTCGCCATCATGGTGCTGGCCTTCATCGCCGTCACCTCCGTCCTCGGCGCGTCCCGCATCCGCGGCATCGCCTCGCTCCTCATCGGCCTCACCATCGGCCTGGTCGGCCTCGACCAGATGACCGGTCAGCAGCGCCTGACCTTCGGCTCGCTCCACCTGGCCGACGGCGTCGACGTGGTGATCGTCGCGGTCGGGCTCTTCGCGATCGGCGAGGCCCTCTGGGTCGCCGCCCACCTGCGCCGCTCCACCGGCAAGCCGATCCCCGTCGGCCGCCCCTGGCTCGGCCGCGCCGATCTGAAGCGCACCTGGAAACCCTGGCTGCGCGGCCCCGTCATCGGTTTCCCCTTCGGGGCGATCCCGGCGGGCGGCGCGGAGATCCCCACCTTCCTCAGTTACGTCACCGAGAAGCGGCTCTCCAAGCACCGCGACCAGTTCGGCAAGGGCGCCATCGAAGGCGTCGCCGGACCCGAGGCCGCCGCCTCCGCCTCCGCCGCCGGCACCCTCGTCTCGATGCTCACCCTCGGGCTGCCCACCACCGCCGTCGCCGCCGTGATGCTGGCCGCCTTCCAGCAGTACGGAATCCAGCCCGGCCCGCTGCTGTTCGAGCGTGAACCGGAGCTGGTCTGGGGGCTCATCGCCTCGCTGTTCGTCGGCATGGTGCTGCTGCTCGCCCTCAACCTGCCGCTCGCCCCCGTCTGGGCGAAGCTCCTGCGGATCCCGCGCCCCTATCTGTACGCGGGCATCCTCTTCTTCGCCGCCGTCGGCGCGTACGCGGTCGGCGGCGAGTCCCTCGACCTGGTGATCCTCCTGGTCATCGGGTTGATCGGGTTCGGGATGCGGCGTTACGGGCTGCCGGTGCTGCCCGCCGTCATCGGGGTGATCCTCGGCCCGGCCGCCGAACAGCAGCTGCGCCGCGCCCTCCAGATCAGCGACGGGAGCGTGACCGGGCTCGTCAACACCCCGTTCTCCGTCACCGTCTACGCGATCGTGGTGCTGATCGTGGCCTGGCCGCTGATCGGCCGGCTGATCGTAGGGCTGCGCGGTGGCCGGAAGGGGGCAGAGGAGAACCGCACTGTCAGTGGCGGCTGAGAGCATCGGCACCATGACCACGATCGACTGGGACGCGATGGCCGGATCCTTCGACGAGGAGCCCGACCACGGCCTCCTCGACCCCGCGGTGCGCGACGCCTGGGCCGGGCGGCTGGAGAGCTGGCTGCCCGCCACCCGCGGCGATGTGCTGGACCTCGGGTGCGGCACCGGCAGCCTCTCGCTGCTCGCCGCGGGTCAGGGCCACCGCGTCACGGCCGTCGACCGCTCGCCCCGCATGGCCGATCTGGCCCGTGCCAAGCTCGCCGGGACCGGTGCGGAGGTCCTCGTCGGGGACGCCGCCCGGCCCCCGGTCGGGGAGCGGGCGTTCGACGTGGTCGTGGCCCGGCACGTCGTCTGGCTGCTGCCCGACCCGGCGGCCGCCCTGGAGCACTGGTTCGGCCTGCTGAAGCCGGGCGGGCGGCTCGTCCTGATCGAAGGGGTGTGGAACGGCACCGGCCTGTCCGCCACCACGCTCACCGCCCTGCTCTCCACGCACACCGAGCGCATCCACCACGAGGACCTGGCCCCCGACACCCGGCTCTGGGGCAAGGAGGTCGACGACGAGCGCTATGCGCTGGTCGCCCGGGCGATGCCGCCGCACCGGCACACCGAGGTCGTCGACGTCCATCTGATCCTGCGCCGCGGCCCGGACGTCCTGCTGGCCCGTCGCGCGAACACCGGGTATGCGGACGGACTGCTCCACATGCCCTCCGGCCACGCGGAGGACGGCGAGGACGTCCGCGAGGCGATGATCCGGGAGGCCGCCGAGGAGATCGGCCTCGATCTGGACCCCGACGAGCTGCGGGTCGCCCTCGTGATGCAGCACCGGGGCCCCGGCGGCGGGGCGCGCATGGGCTGGTTCTTCGTCGCGGAGTACGACCCGGAGCGCCCGCCGCGCAACGCGGAGCCGGAGAAGTGCTCCGAGCTGGCCTGGTTCCCGCTGGCCGCGCTTCCGGACGACATGGTGGCGTACTGCCGCGCGGGCCTGGACGGTTACCGGGCGGGCGAGCACTTCATGATCCACTGGCACCGGGACGGGGAGCCGATCGCGTACGTCCCGGGCGGTGTCGGGCGGGCCGTCACGCTGCCCGCCGCCTGCGAGACCACCGGCCGGGTGCACCACATCGAGCTGTGGGTCGCGGACCTCACGGCGGCGGAGCGCAGTTGGGGCTGGCTGCTGGGCCGGCTCGGCCATGTCCCGTACCAGCACTGGGCCCAGGGCCGCAGCTGGCGGCGCGGCGACGCGTATGTCGTGCTCGAACAGTCGCCGGACCTGACCGCCGGCGGCCACGACCGCCGCCGTCCCGGGGTCAACCACCTGGCGTTCCACGTCGGTGACCGGGCCGCCCTGGACGCCCTGACGGCCGAGGCCCCGGCGTACGGCTGGCGGCTGCTGTTCCCCGACCGCCATCCGTACGCGGGGGGCCACGGGCACTACGCCGCCTATCTGGAGGACCCGGCGGGGCATGAGGTCGAGCTGGTCGTCGGCTCCCGGCCGCGCCCCTGAGCGGGGGCCGACGTGTTTTCGGCGCGCTGTCCGTGATGGACTGACGTGCGTTCACCGAGGCCATGGCGGTCCTGGCGACCGTCATCGCGGCGGCGACCATGGTGTACGCCAAGGTTCCCCGGCTGGCCCGCCCTGACGGGCCCGGCACGCCGCCACAAGGCTGAGAGCTGTTCCACCGGAGCCGGAGCCGGAGTCCGGGCTCGCCGACCGGGTGGTGCAGGCTGCCGCGCCGGTCAGCCGGGGGAGTGGCGTGACCGGCGCCCCCCGCCGCGCCGGTCAGCCGAGAAGACCGGCCAGCCCCTCGGCCCGGGCCAGGGTCTCCAGTTCGTCCAGGGCCGAGGCCGCCGCCCCGGCCGCCGCAGGGTCGCGATCCGCCAGACCGCTCTCCTCGAACTCGTCCTCGTCCAACCGCAGGACGGTCGAGCCGTCCGCCGACACCCACAGGTCCAGGTCCAGGTCCTCGACCGCCAGCACCCCGTCCGCGAGCACGGCGGGCCGGGTGATGTCGCAGTACCAGCCCTTGAGGCCGCCTTCGCCGGTGCGGACCTCCTTCACCGCGAACCACCGGTCCCGCCAGTAGTGCTCGGTGAACACGTCGCCCGGCTCGAACCGGACGAAGCCGAAGTCCCGCACCCCGGGCGCGGCCCACGGTGCCCGGACGGTGACGCGGACGCCGTCGTCGCGGACCAGCTCCGCCGGATACCTGATCTTGGTGCGGCCCGCCTTGGTCAGCGTGACCACCAGCTCGTCCGGACGGCCCGGCCGGGGCTCAGAGGGTGCGAACATGGCGGATCTCGGTGGCGCAGACGGTGTAGCCGAACCACTCGTTGACGGCCAGCATCGGGCCGTTCCCGGTGTCGTTGGACGTGTAGGCGTCCGTGTAGCCGGCCGCCCGCGCCCGGTGCAGCGAGTCGTTCTTCGCCAGCTTCGCCAGGCCCCGCCCCCGGAACTCCCGCAGGGTGCCGGTCATGCCGCTCAGATACGTCCGTTCACCGTCGGTGGTGGCCGCGCTGAACGCCGCCACCTTCCCGTCCACCAGCGCCACCGACGTGAGCCCCTGGTCGAAGGCCGGGTGCCGCCAGGTGTTCGCCAGCCAGTCCTCGTAGTCGTCCAGCTCGGAGGCGATGTCACTCGGCTCGTCCGCCGTCACCTCCACGTCCGCCTCGAACAGCGGCCGGGGATCGTCGGCGAAGTCCGCCCCGGTCCGCAGCTCGACCCCCGGCGGCAGCTCCTGACGCGGCGGCAGGGTGCCGCCCGCGAGGTCCAGTCGCTGGAAGTGGGCCGAGCGCTTGGGCTCGTAGCCCCGCTTACGGGCGAACTCCAGGCTCTCCGGGTTGTCCAGCACCCACGCGTACAGCACCGTGGCCCCGACCCCGGCCAGGTGTTCCTCCGCCGTGCGCAGCAGCAGCGAGCCCGCGCCGCGGTTCGTGCGGCCGGGGAGCGTCTGCGGGGTGAAGTAGCCCTGCCCCGGCTCGGGGCTCTCGTGGGCGATGCCCGCCTGCGCCGTCGCGATGATCTCGCCGTCCTCCTCGGCGACCAGCAGCCGGTAGTGCTTGTCCGGATGGGCGTGCGTCAGGTCGTGGACGACCTGTTCGGGGGTGGCCACCATCCACGGGACCGAGGCCCGGCGGACCCGGGTCCAGGCCTCCGCGTCGGACGGGCGGAAATCGCGCACGATCACAGTCATGCGGTGGACCGTATGCGCAGCCGCGCCCCGAACGCCTCCCCTTTTTCCGCCGGTGGGGGACAATCGGTCCGTGACTGAGAAGATCGTCCTCGACCCGGACTCCGGCATCGCCCCGTACGAGCAACTGCGCACGCAGCTCTCCGAACTGGCCCGTTCCGGCGCGCTGCCCGTAGGCCACCGGCTCCCGACCGTACGCGGCTTCGCCGAGGAGCTGGGCCTCGCCGCCAACACCGTCGCCAAGGCCTACCGGGCCCTGGAGGCGGACGGGGTGATCGAGACCCGGGGCCGTAACGGAACGTTCGTCGCGGCCGCCGGGGGAGCGGCCGAACAGCGGGCCGCGACCGCCGCGCAGCTGTACGCGGAGACCGCCGAGCGGCTCGGCCTCACCCGGCAACAGGCCCTGTCGCTGGCCAAGGACGCGGTACGGGCCGCGTACGGGGGCTGACCCCGCACCTCGCCCGTAACGCCTGGCGTCAGCGGTCCAGCCCCGCATCCGCACACCTGAGGTCAGAGGTACAGCCCCGCATCCGCCCCCGCGTCCTGCTTCGGCACCGACGCGGGGCCGAAACCCCGGCGCAGCGCGTACAGCTCGGCCAGGGAGTTGCCCTCGCGGCCCACCCCTTCGTCCGTGCCCAGCCAGGCCACCGACTCCTGGCGGGTCAGCGGGCCGACCTCGATCCTGGCCAGGCAGCGGCCGGGCCGGACGACCGCCGGGTGCAGCCGCTCCAGGTCCTCGTTCGTGGTGACGCCCACCAGCACGTTGCGGCCCTGGCCCAGCAGGCCGTCCGTCAGGTTCAGCAGCCGGGACAGCGCCTGGCCCGCCGTGTGCTTGGCCTCGCCGCGGATCAGCTCGTCGCAGTCCTCCAGGAGCAGCAGCCGCCACCGGCCCTTCGCCGTGCCGTCGTCCTCGCCGATCGCGATGTCCATCAGATAGCCGACGTCGTTGAAGAGCCGCTCGGGGTCCAGCACGCAGTCGACCTGGCACCAGTCGCGCCAGGAACGTGCCAGGGTGCGCAGCGCGGACGTCTTGCCGGTGCCGGGCGGCCCGTGCAGCAGGAGCAGCCGGCCCGCGATGTCGTCCGGCGTCACCTTCATCAGCCGGCCCATGGCGTCGGCCACCGGCGCGGTGTAGTTGGGGCGGACCTCGTCCCAGCTGCCGGCGGTGATCCGGCGGGTGGTGCGGAGCGGGCCGCGGCGCGGCGAGACGTACCAGAAGCCCATGGTCACGTTGTCGGGCTGGGGCTCCGGCTCGTCCTGCGCCCCGTCCGTGGCCCGGCCGAGGACCTGCTCCGCCAGCTCCGCGCTGGTCGCGGTGACGGTGACGTCCGCGCCCCGGTTCCACCGGGAGGCCAGCAGGGTCCAGCCCTCGCCCTCCGCGAGCGTCGCGCTGCGGTCGTCGTCACGGGCGGTCCGCAGCACCCGGGCCTCCGGGGGCAGCAGGGTCGCCCCGGACTTGACCCGGTCGAGGGAGGAGCTGTGGGAGTAGGGCTGCTCGCCCGTCGCGAAGCGGCCGAGGAAGAGCGCGTCGACGACGTCGGACGGTGAATCGCTGTCGTCGACGGTGAGCCGGATCGGCAGAGCGGATTCGGGAGAGTCGGGCATGGCGCTCATGATCCGGCACGGGGGCACCGCGTGCACCCGGGTTTCGCAGGCTCGTGCGGGGCGGGCGAGCCGTGGCGGCCGACGGGGCGACAGCGGGCGGTCGGCGAGCGCCCGTTGAACCGCCGGGGGCGGACGGAAGCACTCCGGGCCTATTTTTGGCATGGACACTTCCGGTCGGGCGGAGGCGCTGCTACTACGGAGTAGGCAGATACCCCCTGCTCAAGGAGGTTCCATGAAAATGTCCAGACTCGTGGCGTTCTCGTCCTCTCTCCTGCTCGGCGCCGCCCTCGCCCTGACCGGTGCGGGGGTCGCGAACGCCGACTCGTCCGCCGCGGCCGTCGACTATGTCGCCCTCGGCGACTCGTACTCCTCCGGCGTCGGAGCCGGCAGCTACGACGGCTCCAGCTGCAAGCGCAGCAGCCGCGCCTACCCCGCCCTCTGGGCGGCCGCCAACTCCCCCTCGTCCTTCGACTTCGCCGCCTGCTCCGGCGCCAGGACCAACGACGTCACCGGCAGTCAGCTCGGCAGGCTGAACGCCTCGACCGACCTCGTCTCGATCTCCATCGGCGGCAACGACGCGGGCTTCGCCGACGTCATGACGACCTGTGTCCTGCAGTCCGAGGCCACCTGCCTCAACCGGATCGCCACCGCGCGCGCCTACGTCGACTCCACCCTCCCCGGCAGGCTCGACTCCGTGTACTCGGCCATCCGCTCCAAGGCCCCCTCCGCGCAGGTCGTCGTCCTCGGCTACCCGCGCTTCTACCAGCTCGGCGGCGGCTGCATCGCCGGTCTGAGCGAGAAGGAGCGCGCCGCCATCAACGGCGCGTCCGACCACCTCAACACGGCCACCGCCAAGCGGGCGGCGGACCACGGCTTCACCTTCGGCGACGTCCGGACGACCTTCACCGGACACGAGATCTGCTCGAACAGCTCCTGGCTGCACAGCGTGAACTGGCTCAACATCGGCGAGTCCTACCACCCCACCGCCGCCGGACAGTCGGGAGGCTATCTCCCGGTCTTCAAGTCCGCACTCTGACAGGCACGTTCCCCTGACAGGCACGTTCCTCTGACAGGCACGTTTCCTCCGCCCGGCCGCCCCTGCGGGAGTCCTCGACGGTCGAGGCCTCCCGCTTCGGGGTTGAACGACGGGCGACCCAAGGGGCAAACCTGCCGAACTGTCCCAAGTCGCCCTGGAATCGCGCGAATTCGATAACGGGCCGTCAATCTCCGTATATGTGTGCGCAATCGTGTGGCCGGGATACACGGGTGTCACCGCGGGACGATAGGGTTAACCTGCCCGGACCGGGTGCCCTCGTACGGGTGGGGAGTGACATGGAACAGATAACGGTGCGAAGCAGGCCGCGTGTGCCTGCCATCACATGCGGGAGCGGTGCGACCAGTACGCGCCTCGACCGCCATCTCGCGGTGCTCGGCGGCCCCGTCGTCCCGCAGCGCGAGTCGGCCGAAGCGACGCTGCTGATGCGTGAGCTGACCTCGCGCGACGCCGCGCACACCCGCCGGAGCAGGAGCGCCCGCGTGTCGCTCTTCGCGCCGCTGCGGCGACTGCGGCGCTCGCTCTTCGGCAGCCGCCGCTGACCCACGGCCCGGCTCGCCCGCCCCGGACCGGCCCACCGCTCGGGACGGACCAGGTCAGGCGACCACTCCGTCCCGGCGCAGCACCGATGTCTGCTCGTCCGTCATCCCCAGGGCTCGCAGCAGTGCATCGGTGTGCTCACCCAGCGCCGGTACGGCGCCCATCCGCGCCTCCTCGCTCCCCGGCAGCGTGATCGGCGGCAGCAGCGCCCGCAACGGCCCCACCGGTGAGCCCACTTTCCGCCACCGGCCCCGCGCCGCGAGCTGCGGATGCGCCGCCACATCGGCCACCGTGTTCAACCGGGCACAGGCGATCCCCGCCGTCTCCAGCCGGGCCAGCGCCTCCTCGCCCGTCAGGCACGCCAGCGCCCGGCCCACCGTCTCGTCGGTCCGCTCCCGGTTCGCGGTCCGCGCCGCGTTCGTCGCGAACTCCGGATCCCCCGCCAACTCGGGCCGTCCCAGCACCTGTTCCGCCAGCCGCCGCCACTCCCGGTCGTTCTGCACGGAGAGCAGCACCTGCTCGCCGTCGACCGTGGCGAACGCGTCGTACGGGGCGATCACCGAGTGCGCAAGACCGGTACGCGGCGGGGGCGTGGCCCCGTGCATCCCCTGGTGCAGCGGGTGGCCCATCCACTCGGCCAGCGCGTCCAGCATGGAGACCTCCACGGGGCCGCCCCGCCCGGTGGTCGCCCGCCTCAGCAGCGCCGCGAGCACCCCGGAGAACGCGTACATGGCCGCTGCGATGTCGGCCGCCGGAACGCCCGCCTTCACCGGCGCTTCCGCCGTCCCGGTCACCGAGACCAGACCCGCCTCGCACTGGACGAGCATGTCGTAGGCCCGCTTGTGCGCGTACGGCCCGTCCGCCCCGTACCCGGAGATGTCGACCGCCACCAGGCGCGGGTGCGCGGCGCAGAGCGTGGCGGCGTCGAGCCCGAGCCGGGCCGCCGCCCCCTGCGCCAGATTCTGTACGAACACATCGGCTCCGGCGACGAGTTCACGGACCACCGCGAGGCCGCGCGGGTCCTTCAGATCGACGGCGAGGGACTCCTTGCCCCGGTTGCACCAGACGAAGTGCGAGGCGAGACCGCGCGCCGCCGTGTCGTAGCCGCGAGCGAAGTCGCCGCCGTCCGGGCGCTCCACCTTGATGACCCTGGCTCCGAGGTCGGCGAGCTGCCGGGTGGCGAAGGGCGCGGCGACCGCCTGTTCGACGGCCACCACGGTGATGCCGTCGAGGGGGAGTGGCAATGTGTTCATGCCCCCGTGCATACCTGCTGACCGGCGCTTTCGCCACTCTCTCCGCCACCCGGAGGCCCCCAGGGCTTTTTCGCTACAGCAGCGCGAACTGCCCCTCCGGGCCCTCCTCCTGGTGGCCGAGCACCGATGCGGGACGCCGAGCCGCAGCCGGGACCGGCAGCACGCCGGCCGCCCGCAGGTCGGCGCGGCTGATCAGCGGCCCCGCCTCCAGCGCGGCCCGCAACTCCTTCCGGGGCCCCGCGGTGCCGTCCAGCAGAGCCAGTACGGTGATGAGTTCGAGCAGCTCCGAGGTCCACTCCCGGGGCCAGCCGCGCGCACCGACCACGTCGAGACCGTCCGGGGCCGCTCCCTCCGGCACCCGGCCCGCCGCCGCTGCCGCCCGGCGGCCGAACCAGAGCTCCAGCACCCGCACCCCGCCCACCGTGAACTCCCAGGCCGCCGCGGGCACCGGCGAGATCCGGCCGTCGCCGACGATCAGCGCCTCGTCCTCGGCGTCGTACGACAGCTCCGTGGGGCGGGCCGGGAGGGCCGCCCGCACATAGGGCCTTCGCCCGCCCGGCAGCCGGGGCCGCTCCCCGCCCCGGGCGCCGCGCAACTGGAGCCGTAGCAGCTCCCGGCCGAGCGCCACCCCCGACGACCACACCTGGGCGTCGGCCGGCAACGGGACCTGGGGTCCGGTGGCGGAGGGACGGGCGGCGGCCAGGACCCAGGCCAGCACCGCTTCCGGGGTGAACGCGTCCGGGCCCGCCCCACCGCCGAGCCGCTCGCGCAGCAGCTCCAGGAGCCCCGGCGCGAGGTTGGGTTCCGTGCCGCCGGGTCTGCGGTGGAGCGGCCTGATCCGGCCGGGCCGGCCGGCGGGGGAGCGCCCGTCGGGCAGCAGTGCGGTCACCGACAGGGCGGGCCCGGCGTCCTCGGGGGCGGCGCTGTGTTCGACCGCGAAGAGCTGCTGCTCGTCGGCGACCCGCCACAGCTCCGGACGGGCCGCGTCGATCAGCCGGTGGTCGGGGAGCAGCCACTGTTCGTCGTAGGGGCCGTGCTGGATCCGTACGGGGTCGGGGCAGGGGCCCGGCGTCCGGGCGAAGCGGGCCGTGCCGGTCGACTGGCCGGGCAGGGCGGCGACCGAGGTGTGCGGCGTACGGGAACGGGTGGGCGCGAACAGCCGTTCCTGCTCGGCGGAGTCGGCGGCGGCCAGCCGTTCCCAGCGGGTCCGGAGCGCCACGGGGTCGGGGCCGCTCACCCAGGCGCGGCCGGTTCTCAGCGGCCTCGACGACCACGGCATCAGCTCGTCCAGCGGGACGAACGCGTCGAGCGGCGAGGACTCCGTGTCCCCGCCGGATCCCGCCGCCGCCGTCCTGCGCGCTGCCACCGAGCCGTCCCTCCCCTTTCCGGTGTCCCGTTTCCCCTGCCCGCCTTGACCTGTCGGCCGAGGCCCTTCGCATCGTAACGGCGGGCGGTGTCCCCGTGGGGCGGGGTCAATGCGGGGCGGTGTCCCCGGGGCCGGTGCGGGGCGGGGGTCAGTGGGCCTCCACCGTCACGGAGAAGGAGAACCGGTCGCCCCGGTAGCGGATCCGGGCCACGTCCACCACGCGCCCCTCCTCGTCGTACGTCACGCCCGTGTAGTGCAGGATCGGGCTGAGCAGCGGGACCTGGAGGAGTTCGGCGGTGACGGGGTCGGCGAGGCGGGCCTCCACCGTGTCGGTGATCCGGGAGATCCGCACCCCTACGACGTCGCGCAGGACCTTGGTCATCGGCCAGCGTTCGAGGTCGGCCACGTCGATCCGGGCGGCGATGTCGGGGCGCACCGCGTTCTCCGCCCAGTTGGTGGGCTCGTCGCTCTCGCCGTCGCGGCGCAGCCGCCGGTAGCAGGTCACCTCGGCGCAGTCGGGGAAGAACTCCGCGAGATCGCCGGGCAGCGGCACCGGGCCGTGGCCGAGAACGGTCGTCGCCTCCCCGGACTGCTGGGCCACGATCGCGTCGACCGAACCCAGCAGCCGGACCGGGGAGACCCGCCGGGCGCGCGGCTCGATGAACGTGCCGCGCCGCCGGTGCCGGCTGATCAGCCCCTCCGTCTCCAGCTCCTTGAGCGCCTGGCGCATCGTGAGCACGCTGACCCCGTAGTGCGCGGCGAGCTGCTCCTCGGTGGGCAGCCGGGCGGAGGCGTCCTGCGGGCGGCCCAGTATGGAGGCCCGCAGGGACTGGGAGACCTGGTACCAGAGCGGCAGCTTCCGGTTCAGGACGAGGGAGTCGGGGGCGAAGGCGGGCGGATGGCGTGGCTGTTCCGCCGCACCGCTGTCGGCCCCGTCCCGCTCATGGCGCTCGGTCATGTCGTCCCCGTCCCGTCCTGTCCCGCCCCTCCGGGCTTCCCCGCGCCCGCCGGCTACGGCCGGAAGTTGCGGCTCAGACCCTGCCATACGTCGTCGTAGCCGCGCTGCAGATGATCGGCGGTCGCCGCCTGCTCGGTCGCCGTCACCGGCCAGCGGGTCTCGAACATGAAGGCCAGACCGTCGTCGATCTTCTGCGGCTTCAGCTCCGCCGCGCTCGCCCGGTCGAAGGTCTCCCGGTCCGGTCCGTGCGCCGACATCATGTTGTGCAGGGAGCCGCCGCCCGGGACGAAGCCGTCCGCCTTCGCGTCGTACGCCCCGTCGATCAGGCCCATGTACTCGCTCATCACATTGCGGTGGAAGTACGGCGGGCGGAAGGTGTCCTCGCCGACCAGCCAGCGCGGGGCGAAGACGACGAAGTCCACGCCGGCCAGCCCCGGGGTGTCGGACGGCGAGGTCAGCACCGTGAAGATCGACGGGTCGGGGTGGTCGTAGCTGATGGTGCCGATCACATTGAACCGGCGCAGGTCGTAGACGTACGGGGTGTGGTTGCCGTGCCAGGCCACCACGTCGAGCGGCGAGTGGTCGTACGTCGCCGACCAGAGGTTCCCGCAGAACTTGTTGACCACCTCCACCGGGCCCTCGTGGTCCTCGTACGCGGCGACGGGGGCGAGGAAATCCCGGGCGTTCGCCAGGCCGTTGGCGCCGATCGGGCCGAGGTCGGGCAGCGCGAAGGGGCGGCCGTGGTTCTCGCAGACGTAACCGCGCGCGGTCTCCTCCAGCAGCTCCACCCGAAAGCGGACCCCGCGCGGGATCAGCGCGATGTGGCCCGGTTCGACGTGCAGCACGCCCATCTCGGTGCGGAGCAGCAGTCCGCCGCGCTCGGGGACGATCAGCAGCTCGCCGTCGGAGTCGCTGAACACACGATCCGTCATCGAGGAGTTGGCGTGGTAGAGGTGGATCGCCATCCCGGCGCGCTGGGCGGCGTCGCCGTTGCCGCCGAGCGTCCACAGGCCGCTCAGGAAGTCCGTGCCGGGCGCGGGGTCGGGCAGCGGGTTCCAGCGGAGCCGGTTCGGGTCCGGCACGGTCTCGGTGAACGGGGCCGAGCGCAGATTGCCGTTGCCGGTCCGGGTGAACTCCGGGTGGGCGGCCGAGGGACGGATTCGGTAGAGCCAGGAACGGCGGTTGTCCGCGCGCGGCTCGGTGAAGGCGGAGCCGCTCAGCTGCTCCGCGTACAGCCCGAGGGGGGCGCGCTGGGGGGAGTTGCGGCCGTGCGGGAGCGCCCCCGGCACCGCCTCCGAGCTGTGCTCGTTGCCGAAGCCGGAGGAGTACGTCAGCCCCTCGGCCGTCTTCCTCGCCTGGTCGATCGCGCTCATCCCGCACTCCCGGTGCCCAAGAAAGCCCTCGGACCCGCCGGACGACGAATCCTATGCACCACCGTAGGAATAGGAGCGGGGCACGTCAACGGCACACATCGGGCCATACGGTGCGTGTGCGGTGTCCCGTGGGGCGGGGGGCCTCGGGGCGGGTGCCTCTGGTGTCCACCCCGGGCGCAGGGCACGGCATCATGGGCCGCGTGTCTCAGCCCCATGTCACCCCGAACCTCCGCCGCGCCCCCGTGCAGCAGCGCAGCGCCGACCGGCTGGCCCGGATACTCGACTCCTGCGCCGGCCTGCTGGACGAGACCGGGTACGAGCAGCTCACCACCCGGGCCGTCGCCGAGCGCGCCGAGGTGCCCATCGGCTCCGTCTACCGGTTCTTCTCCAACAAGCGCGCGCTCGTCGACGCCCTCGCGCTGCGCAACCTGGACACCTACGCCGACCGCATCACCGCCCGGCTCGCGGACCTCCCCGCCGCCGACTGGCGGGCCGCCATCGACGCGGTGCTCGACGAGTACCTGGCGATGAAGCGGAGCGTGCCCGGCTTCGCGCTCGTCGACTTCGGGCCGCCGTTCCCCGCCGAGGGCGCGGCGGACGACGCCAATCGGCGGCTGGCGGACCGGCTCGCCGCGCTGCTCGCCGGCCACCTCGGCCGCCGGCCCGACCAGGCGCTGTCCCGGGCGATCCTGGTGAGCGTCGAGGCCGCCGACGCGCTGCTCCAGCTCGCTTTCCGTACGGAGCCCTCGGGGGATGCGGCCATCGTCGCCGAGACCCGGACCCTGGTGAGGTCCTACCTCGCGCACACGCTCGACTGAGCGCCGGCCCTCTTGGCCGGGGTGCTCCATCTACGGCGTCGGCCCTTTCTGCCGGGGCGCTGCGTCTACGGCGTCGGCCCTCTGTCGGGGGCGCTCCGTCTGCTGCGCCGGCTCCCTTCGCCGGGTATGCGCCTTCCGCGCCCGCTACCTTCGCCGGGTATGCGCCTTCCGCGCCCGCTCCCTGCGCCCGAAGCCACCCGGCTTCGCCCCCGTACGACACCTCCCCACCGTGCGTACCGGTCGGTATGCTCGCCCGTGCCGGGGCTTCCGGGGCTCCCATGCCCCGGCCCGGTCCATGTCCGCGTGCCGTCGCCGCAGCCGCCCCGGGGAGGGCCCATGTCCCACGACTACCGCACCGCACCGCGCATCTGCCCCCTCTGCGAGGCCACCTGCGGCCTCACCCTCACCATCGAGGGGACCACCGTCACCGGTGCGCGCGGCGACCGCGACGACATCTTCAGCCGGGGGTTCATCTGCCCCAAGGGCGCCTCCTTCGGCGGGCTCGACGCCGACCCCGACCGACTGCGCGTCCCCCTTGTGCGCGGCGACGACGGGGAGCTGCACGAAGCCACGTGGGAGGCGGCGTTCGACCTGATCGCCGCCCGGATACCGGACCTGGTGAAAGCCCACGGCCCGCAGTCCGTCGGCGCGGTCCTCGGCAATCCCAACGTGCACACGATGGCGGGCTCCCTCTACCCGCCCCTGCTGCTCGCCGCCCTGCGCACCCGCAACGTGTTCACCGCCAGCACCCTGGACCAGATGCCCAAGCACGTCTCCAGCGGCCTCCTCTTCGGTGACGCGCACGCCATCCCCGTACCGGACCTCGACCGCACCGACCACCTCCTCCTGATCGGCGCCAACCCGCTGGAGTCCAACGGCAGCCTCTGCACCGCCCCCGACTTCCCCGGCCGGCTCAAGGCCCTGCGCCGGCGCGGCGGCACCCTCACCGTCATCGACCCGCGCCGCACCCGCACCGCCCGCCTCGCCGACCGGCACGTCGCGATCCGGCCCGGCGCGGACGCCCTGCTGCTGGCCGCCCTCGCGCACACCCTCATCGAGGAGAAGCTCGCCGACCCCGGGCCGCTCGCCGAGCACCTGGAGGGACTCGACGAACTCGTCGCCGCCCTGGCGGACTTCACCCCGGACGCGGTCGCCGCCGCCTGCGACGTGGAGGCGACCACCATCACCGCCATCGCCCGCGAACTCGCCGCCGCCCCCACCGCCGCCGTATACGGGCGCATCGGCAGCTGCACCGTCGAGCACGGCACCCTGGCCAGCTGGCTGGTGGACGTCCTCAACATCCTCACCGGCAACCTCGACCGGCCCGGCGGCGCACTCTTCCCGCTCTCCGCCACCGCGCGCGCACCCCGCCCCGCCGAACCCGGGACGCGCAGTGCCGCCCCCGGCAAGGGCTTCGCCCTCGGCCGCTGGTCGAGCCGGGTCTCCGGGCACCCCGAGGCCAAGGGCGAACTGCCCATCGCCGCCCTCGCCGAGGAGATCGACACCCCGGGCGAGGGCCGCATCCGCGCCCTGGTGATCGTCGCGGCCAACCCCGTGCTCTCCGCGCCCGACGGCGACCGGCTCGACGCGGCCCTCGCCGACGGGCTCGACTTCATGGTCAGCGTCGACCCGTACCTCAACGAGACCTCCCGCCACGCCGACGTCGTCCTGCCCCCGCCGCCGCCCTCGCAGAGCGCCCACTTCGACTTCGCGTTCAACAGCTTCGCCGTGCACAACCAGGTCCGCTACACCCGTGCCGCCATCCCCCTGGAGGACGGGCGGATGGACGAGAGCGAGATCCACGCCCGGCTGATCCTCGCGGTCAGCGGTATGCACGGCGCACCGCCCTCCGCCGTCGACGACCTGGCCGTCGACACCGCCCTCACCCGGGCCGGGGCGCCGAAGGAGCTGGCCGCCGAACTCACCGGCGTGAGCGGCCCCGAACGGCGACTGGACCTGATGCTGCGCCTCGGCCCGTACAAGCTGACGCTGGAGCAAGTCCTCGCCCACCCGCACGGCATCGACCTCGGCCCGCTGAAACCCCGCCTCACCGAGGTCCTGCGCACCCGCTCCGGCCGCGTCGAACTGCTCCCGGAACCGATCGCCGCCGATCTACCGCGCCTGCGCCGGGCGCTGGGCGCCCGGCCTGCCCCGCTCGTCCTCGTCGGCCGCCGCCATCTGCGCTCCAACAACAGCTGGATGCACAACGTCGGCTCGCTCACCGGCGGCTCCAACGTCTGCACCCTCCAGGTCCACCCCGACGACGCGGCCCGCCTCGGGGTCGTGGACGGGGCCACCGTCCGGATCGAGTCGTCGGGCGGCGGCATCGAGGCCCCCGCCGAGATCACCGACACCGTGCGCAGCGGGGTGGTGAGCCTCCCGCACGGCTGGGGCCACAGCCGCCCCGGCACCCGTATGTCGGTCGCCGCCGCCCGCCCCGGGGCGAACGTGAACCAGCTGCTCGACGGCACGCTCCTCGACCCGCTGTCCGGCACCGCCGTCCTGAACGCCATTCCTGTCTCCGTCACCCCAGCTCATTAGCACCACCGCGTTGACCTGGGGTTTTGCTCGTATTGCTCACGCGTCAACGTCTTGTTAACTCTTCGAGGAGGCCCCTAACGTCATCCGGACCGACCGCCGAGACCGGTGGGAGTTCAAGGATGAACGTTAGGTATCCCCCATGCTGACAATCCTCGGCTTCGCCATGATCGCGACCTTCCTGGTCCTGATCATGACGAAGAAGATGTCGCCGATCGCGGCGCTGGTACTGATCCCCGCACTGTTCTGTGTGGCCGTCGGGCAGGGCGCCCAGCTCGGCGACTACGTGATCGAAGGCGTCGGCAACCTCGCCCCCACCGCCGCCATGCTGATGTTCGCCATCGTCTACTTCGGTGTGATGATCGACGTCGGCCTGTTCGACCCGATCGTCCGGGGCATCCTGAAGTTCTGCCAGGCCGACCCGATGCGCATCGTCGTCGGTACGGCGGTGCTCGCCGCGATCGTCTCGCTGGACGGCGACGGTTCCACCACCTTCATGATCACCGTCTCGGCGATGTATCCGCTCTACAAACGCCTGAAAATGAGCCTGGTCGTGATGACCGGCGTCGCGGCCACCGCCAACGGCGTCATGAACACCCTGCCCTGGGGCGGCCCCACCGCCCGCGCCGCCACCGCCCTCAAGCTGGACGCCTCCGAGATCTTCGTACCCATGATCCCGGCGCTCGCCATGGGCTTGCTCGCCGTGTTCGTGCTGGCGTACGTGCTCGGCATCCGGGAGCGCAAGCGCCTGGGGATGCTCACCCTCGACGAGGCGCTGGCCCGGGAGCCGCAGCCGGAGCCGGAGACCGTGTCGGCCGGCACCGGCGGAACCGGCGGCAAGGACCGCCTCCGCAAGGGGACCGCCGCATCCGGCTCCGCGAGCGGTACGGGAACCGAGAGCTCCGCCGGTGGTGCAGAGGGCGCGGACGGCGACGACGATTTCCAGGGCCTCGATCCCAACCGGCCCACGCTCCGCCCGAAGCTCTACTGGTTCAACGCCGGACTCACCGCCGCCCTGCTGACGGCGATGATCATGGAGCTGCTGCCGATCCCGGTGCTCTTCCTCCTCGGCGCGGCCCTCGCGCTCACCGTCAACTTCCCCCACATGCCCGACCAGCGGGCCCGGATCGCCGCCCACGCCGACAACGTGCTCAACGTCTCCGGCATGGTCTTCGCCGCCGCCGTCTTCACCGGCGTTCTCACCGGCACCGGCATGGTCGAGCACATGGCCGACTGGGTCGTCGGCACGGTCCCCGACGCGATGGGCCCGCACATGGACATCGTCACCGGCCTGCTCAGCCTGCCGCTCACCTACTTCATGTCCAACGACGGCTTCTACTTCGGCGTCCTCCCCGTCCTCGCAGAGGCGGGCGCGGCCCACGGCGTCTCGCCGGTGGAGATCGCCCGCGCCTCCCTGGCCGGTCAGGCTCTGCACATGTCCTCGCCTCTCGTGCCCGCCGTGTACGTCCTTGTCGGCATGGCGAAGGTCGAGTTCGGCGACCACACCCGCTTCACCGTCAAGTGGGCCGTGCTCACCTCGCTCGTGGTGCTCGCGGCGGGCATCCTCTTCGGCATCATGTGATGACCGACCGACCGCGATCCGGGCCCGGCAGGGGCTGGCTGCTGCGCCTCGTCATCGCCTTCGCGTTCGCGCAGGGGGCCGTGTCGATGGCGCGGCCCGCCGTCTCCTACCGGGCCCTCGCGCTGGGCGCGGACGAGGCGGCCATCGGCGTCATCGCCGGGGTGTACGCCCTGCTCCCGCTGTTCGTCGCCGTGCCGCTCGGCCGCCGCACCGACCACGGCCGGTGCGCGCCCCTGCTGCCGCTCGGCGTGCTCCTGATCTCCGGCGGCTGCGCGCTCAGCGGCCTCGTCTCCTCGCTGCCCGCGATGGCCGCCTGGAGCGGGGTGATGGGGCTCGGCCACCTGTGCTTCGTGATCGGCGCGCAGTCGATCGTGGCCCGGCAGTCCGCACCCCACGAACAGGACCGCAACTTCGGGCACTTCACCATCGGGGCCTCGCTCGGCCAGCTCATCGGCCCGATCGCCGCGGGCGCGCTCATCTCCGGACAGGGCGGAGCCCTCGGCCGTACGAGCGCGCTGGCGCTCCTCGTCTCGGCCGGGGTCTGCGCGGTCGCCCTCACCTCGCTCTGGCGCATCGAGCACCGCCGGGCGGCCGGCTCCGGGGCGCGGACCGGCGGCAAGGTTCCGGTCCGGACGATCCTCGGCGCGCGCGGTGTCCCCGCGGGCATCCTGATCAGCATGGCGGTGCTGTCCGCCACCGACATCCTCACCGCCTACCTTCCGGTCGTCGGCGAGCACCGCTCCATCGCGCCCGCCACCGTGGGGCTGCTGCTGAGCCTGCGGGCCGCCGCCACGATCGCCTGCCGGCTGGTGATGACCCCGCTGCTGCGGCTGCTCGGCCGGCGGGCCCTGCTGACCACCAGTTGCCTGCTCGCCGGGCTCCTCTGCGCGGGCGTCGCGCTGCCCGTCTCCGTCCCTGTCCTCGCCGTCATGCTGGCCGTGCTCGGCTTCTGCCTCGGCGTCGGCCAGCCGCTGTCCATGACCACCGTGGTCCGGGCCGCCCCCGACGGGGCCCGGTCCACCGCGCTCGCCCTCCGGCTGACCGGCAACCGGCTCGGCCAGGTCGCGGCCCCCGCCGCGGCGGGCCTGATCGCGGGCGCGGTGGGGGTGGCGGCCCCGTTCGTCCTGCTCGGCGTGGGGCTGCTGGGCGCGGCGGGACTCGGCCTGCGCGGCGAGGGCCGTACGGGCTCCGCCCCCGCGTCGGAGCCGGACGATGCGGGCGCCGCCCCCGCCCCGGAACCGGGCGTTGCCGGGCCCGCCCCCGTACCGGCGCCGGCACCGGCAGACGCGGGGCCTGCCCCCGTACCGGCAACGGACGACACGAGGCGCACGTAGTAACACGTAGTAGAGGGTGTCGGGCGGGTCGTAGACGCGACCGCCTTGGAGGCGGCCCAGGCCCAGCAGACCGCGCTGCCCGGCGAGGCCGTCGCCGCACAGATCGTCGCCGACCCGGCCGCGCAGATCCTGGCCCTGGACGACCGGCTGAAGCGGATCGACAAGCAGATCCGCGAGACGTTCCGCAGCCACCCGCAGTCGGAAATCATCGAGTCCCTGCCCGGCATGGGCCCGATACTCGGTGCCGAGTTCGTGGTCGCCGCCGGGGACCTCGCGGCCTACGCGGACGCCGGCCATCTGGCCTCGGCGGCAGGACTGGTGCCCGTCCCGCGCGACTCCGGCCGCCGCACCGGCAACCTGCACCGGCCCAAGCGCTACAGCCGCCGTCTGCGCCGGGTGTTCTACATGTCCGCGCAGACCAGCATCATCCGCGAAGGACCGAACCGGGACTTCTACCTCAAGAAGCGCGGCGAGGACTGCAAACACGTCCAGGCCGTCATCGCCCTCGCCCGCCGACGGGCCGGCGTGTTGTGGGCCCTGCTGCGTGACGGACGGGTGTTCACCCCCGTCCCGCCGGTCACGCAGGCGGCTTGACTCCATCATTGAGACTCCTCGATGGATGATCTTCGACGATCCGGATGCGCGGGGATGATCCGGATGCGCGGGACTCGCCCCGGTCCTGTCCCAGTCCTGCCCCGCCACCGGCCGTCGGGACAAGGGCTCATGCCGTTCCGGCAAGTCGGGCCGGAGCGCGGGTGGCCGGACCGGGAAGCGGGTAGAGGCCCGGGGGCGTACGCGTCCGGCGTGACAGGCGTCTCGGGAGACTCCCTGGCGCCGAAAAACTAACGGCGCTAGTTTGGGCGGGTGCGACGTGTGCCCCGCACCCGCCGCACGGCTTCGGCGCTCCGTACAGCACGTCCGGGAGGAAACAGCCATGAAGGCCCATGACGAGATGTACATCGACGGTGCGTGGCGGCCCGCCGTAGGCCGGGACACGATCGCGGTCGTGAACCCGGCCGACGAGCAGGTCATCGCCCACGTACCGGCGGGGACGGCCGAGGACGTCGACGCGGCGGTGCGGGCCGCGCGCGCCGCCTTCCCCGCCTGGGCCGCGACGCCGCCCGCCGAGCGCGCCGCCCGGCTCACCGCGCTGGCCGACGCCCTGGCCGCCCGCAAGGACGTGCTGGCCGAGACGATCACGGCGGAGCTGGGCTCGCCCCTGCCGCTGTCGCAGATGGTCCACGCGGGCGTGCCCGTGCTGGTGGCCGCCTCGTACGCCGAACTGGCCGCCCGCCACACGTTCGAGGAGCGGATCGGCAACTCCACCGTGCTGCTGGAACCGGTCGGCGTGGTCGGTGCGATCACCCCCTGGAACTACCCGCTCCATCAGATCGTCGCCAAGGTCGCCCCCGCCCTCGCCGCGGGCTGCACCGTCGTCCTCAAGCCCGCCGAGGACACCCCGCTCACCGCCCAGCTCTTCGCCGAGGCCACCGAGGCGGCCGGTCTGCCGCCCGGGGTCTTCAACCTCGTCACCGGCCTCGGACCGGTCGCCGGACAGGCGCTCGCCGCGCACGAGGACGTCGACCTGGTCTCGTTCACCGGCTCCACCGCCGTGGGCAAGCAGATCGGCGCGACCGCCGGGGCCGCGATCAAGCGCGTCGCACTCGAACTGGGCGGCAAGTCCGCCAACGTCATCCTGCCCGGCGCGGACCTCGCCAAGGCGGTCAACGTCGGCATCGCCAACGTGATGACCAACTCCGGCCAGACGTGCAGCGCCTGGACCCGGATGCTGGTGGACGCCGAGCGGTACGACGAGGCCGTGGAACTCGTGGCGAACGCGGTGACCAAGTACGTGGCCGGGGAGCGGGTCGGCCCGCTCGTCAACGCCAAGCAGCAGGACCGGGTGCGCGGTTACATCACCAAGGGCGTCGAGGAGGGCGCCCGGCTGATCGCGGGCGGCCCGGACGCCCCGCTGGACACCGGCTTCTACGTCAGCCCGACCGTCTTCGCCGACGTCACCCCGGACATGACGATCGCCCAGGAGGAGATCTTCGGCCCGGTGGTCTCGATCCTCCGCTACGAGGACGTGGACGACGCGCTCCGCATCGCCAACGACACGGTGTACGGGCTCGCGGGAGCCGTGTGGGCCGCGGACGACGAGGAAGCGGTGGCCTTCGCCCGCCGGATGGACACCGGACAGGTCGACATCAACGGCGGACGGTTCAACCCGATGGCCCCGTTCGGCGGTTACAAGCAGTCGGGGGTCGGACGCGAGCTGGGCCCGCACGGTCTGGCGGAGTACCTCCAGACCAAGTCGCTCCAGTTCTGACCCCTGTAACCCTTTCCTCGTAACTCGTAACTCGTAACTCGTAAGGAGCCTGTTCGTGGTCCGCGCCGCCGTACTGCCCGCCGTCGGAGCTCCGCTGGAGATCACCGACATCGTCCTTCCGGAGCCCGGCCCCGGCCAGGTGCGCGTCGGGCTCGCCGCCGCCGGGGTCTGCCACTCCGACCTGTCCCTGTCCAACGGCACCATGCGCGTCCCGGTGCCCGCCGTTCTCGGCCACGAGGGAGCGGGTACGGTCCTGGCGGTCGGTGAGGGCGTCACGCATGTCGCGCCCGGCGACGGCGTGGTCCTCAACTGGGCCCCCTCGTGCGGGGCCTGTTTCCACTGCGGGATCGGCGAGGTGTGGCTCTGCGCCGACGCCCTGAAGGGGACGTCCAACCTCCACGCCCGTACGGCGGACGGCACCGACCTTCACCCCGGCCTCAACGTCGCGGCCTTCGCCGAGGAGACCGTCGTCGCCGCCAACTGTGTCCTCCCCGCCCCCGAAGGCATCCCGCTCACCGACGCCGCCCTCCTCGGCTGCGCGGTCCTCACCGGCTACGGGGCGGTCCACCACAGCGCCCGGGTCCGCGAGGGCGAGAGCGTCGTCGTCTTCGGCATCGGCGGCGTCGGCCTCGCCGTGCTCCAGGCCGCCCGGATCGCGGGCGCGTCCCGGATCATCGCGGTCGACGTCTCCCCGGCCAAGGAGGAGCTGGCCCGGCAGGCCGGGGCCACCGACTACGTCATCGCCTCCGCCACCACCCCGCGCGAGATCCGCAAGCTCACCGGCGGCCAGGGCACCGACGTCGCGGTCGAGTGCGTCGGCCGGCCCGCGACCATCCGGGCCGCCTGGGAATCCACCCGGCGCGGCGGCCGTACGACGGTCGTCGGGATCGGCGGCAAGGACCAGGAAGTCACCTTCAACGCCCTGGAGATCTTCCACTGGGGCCGGTCCCTGACGGGCTGCGTCTACGGCAACAGCGACCCGGCCCGCGACCTGCCCGCCCTCGCCGACCACATCCGCGCGGGCCGCTTCGACCTGTCGATGATGGTCACCGAGCACATCGCCCTGGACGGTATCCCGGCCGCCTTCGACAACATGATCGCGGGCAAGGGCGGCCGGGCGCTGGTCGTCTTCTAGGGCGCGTCCGAACGGGCGGCCACATCTGCCGGGGCCGGGTTCTCGCGCGCGGGCCCGGTCCGCCGGCGGCTCCGGGACACCGCCACCCCGGCCAGGCAGAGCAGCCCGCCGAGGACGCCGAGCGGGGTCGGCACCTCGTCGAGCAGCACCCACGCCATGAGCACCACGATCGCCGGGACCGCGTACGTGGTGGCGCCCATCCGGCCCGCCGTCGTCCGGGCCAGGGCGTAGCCCCAGGTGGTGAAGGCCAGGGCGGTAGGGAAGACGCCCAGGTAGATCATGTTCAGTGTGGCGGCCATCGGCGCGTCGGCCACCTCGGAGATCAGCACCCCGGTGAACGGCAGGCAGGCGACGGCGCCGATCAGGCAGCCGAAGGTGTTGATCTGGAGCGAGGAGCCGTACGCGAGCGCCGGTTTCTGGCTCACCACGCCCAGCGCGTACACCACCGCGGCCAGCAGGCAGAGTGCCACGCCCAGCACGGACGAGCTGCCGTGCCCGGACATCGCGAGGCCGACGACGACCGCACCGGAGAAGGAGATGCCCATGCCCAGGAGCAGGCGCCGGGGCAGCCCCTCGCCGAGCATCCGGGCGCCCATCAGGGCCATCAGGATCGGCCCGATGTTCACGAGCATCGCCGCCGTGCCGGCGTCGACCTCCTGCTCACCCCAGTTGAGCGCGACCATGTAGAGCCCGAACCAGAGCACCCCCGACGTGACGATCCCGCGCCAGGCCCCGCGCCCCGGAAGCCCTTCCCCGCGTACGAGGAGGATCGCGCCGAGCACCAGTACGCCCGCCAGCAGCCGCCCCAGGGCCAGCGCGCCGGGGGAGTAGGCCTCGCCCGCACTGCGGATGGAGACGAAGGCGGAGGCCCACAGCACGACGGTGGTGCAGGCGGCGGCGGTGGCCCGCCAGCGGTGGGCCGACGGGGAGGCCGGAAGCGGTGTCGGGGTCGTCGTCATGGCCACGACCGTAAAGCCGAAAAGCTTCGGCCCCCACCGAATTGTCAATCCCCGTCAACCGGCGACCCGCTTCCAGCCCGTGCTCCCCGCCCAACCCCATCCGACACTTGAGGACGGAGCCCTGCTCCCCCCCCCAAGCCCGTCCGGCGGTTGAGGACGGAACCGTGCATCCCTCCAGCCTGTGCCCCACTTCAAGGCCGGAGCCCTGCTCCCCCCAAGCCCGTCCGGCGTTTGAGGCCGGAGCCCTGCCCCCCTCAAGCCCGTCCGGCGTTTGAGGACGGAACCGTGGCGGTGGCACCGGGCGACCCCTCCGTGTCCGGGAAGCAACGGCACCGCCATCCCGAGCGCCGGTTCCGTTCTCAAACGCCGGACGGGCTGTATAGGCGCGGGTCGCGGGGAACGGGAACGGTCCATACGTACAGCGTGCGTCAGGGACGGTCCGGCCCCGGCCGAACCGTCGCCGCGTCGTCACCCACCGCCCGCGCGTACTGCTCGTACTGGATCGCCAACCCGTCCAGCAGCGCCCGCAGCCCCGTCTCGAAGGCCCCCTCGTCGACCTGGCGGCGGTGGTCGGCCAGCAGGTGGGCCTGGCCGAGGTGCGGGTAGTCGGCCGGGTCGTAGGCGGTCTCGTCGTCGACGAAACCCCCGGCGAAGGAGCCCAGCGCCGAGCCGGTGATGAAGTACCGCATCAGCGCCCCGATCCGGGTCGCCTGCGCCGGCGGCCACCCCGCCCCCACCATCGCTCCGAACACCGCGTCGGCCACCCGCAGCCCCGCCGGCCGGCGGCCGGGCCCTCGGGCCAGCACCGGGACGATGTGCGGGTGCGCGGCGAGGGCGGCCCGGTAGGACAGCGCCCAGTCGTGCAGGGCCTCCCGCCAGTCGCGCGGGTCCGACTCCTCGAACATCGACAGATCGACCTGTACGGAGACCGCGTCGGCGACGGCGTCGAGGATCTCCTCCTTGTTGCGGAAGTGGTTGTAGAGCGAAGGGCCGCTCACCCCCAGCACGGCCGCCAGCCGACGGGTGGAGACGGCGTCCAGCCCCTCGGCGTCCACGAGCGCGCTCGCCGCCCCGACGATGCGGTCTCTGCTCAGGAGGGGCTTGCGCGGTCGGGCCATGCGGCTCATAGTAGGCCCTGCGAGCCGGAAACTAGCAGTGCTAATTAAGCGATCGTGGGAAGCGGGGTGGCGCGCGATGGACCTGGCGCTCAGCGAGGAGCAGGAAGCCGTCCGGAAACTGGCCGAGGATTTCGTCGCCCGCGAGGTCACCCCGCATGTCGTCGCGTGGGACCGGGCCGAGAGTGTCGACAGGTCGATCGTGAAGAAGCTCGGTGGTCTCGGCTTCCTCGGGCTGACCGTCCCCGAGGAGTACGGCGGCTCCGCCGGCGACCACCTCTCCTACTGCCTGGTCACCGAGGAGCTGGGGCGCGGCGACTCCTCGGTGCGCGGCATCGTCTCCGTATCGCTCGGCCTCGTCGCCAAGACCATCGCGTCCTGGGGGAGTGAGGGGCAGAAGCGGCAGTGGCTGCCCCGGCTCACCTCCGGCGAGGCGATCGGCTGTTTCGGCCTCACCGAGCCCGGCACCGGCTCGGACGCCGGGAACCTGGTCACCCGGGCCGTCCGCGACGGCGGTGACTACGTGGTCAACGGGACCAAGATGTTCATCACCAACGGCACCTGGGCCGACGTCGTCCTGCTCTTCGCGCGGACGAACGACAGCCCCGGCCACCGGGGCGTCTCCGCCTTCCTCGTCCCCACCGACACCCCCGGCCTCACCCGCCGCACCATCCACGGCAAGCTCGGCCTGCGCGGCCAGGGCACCGCCGAACTGGTCCTGGAGGACGTCCGGGTACCGGAGGCCTGCCTCCTCGGGCCCGAGGGCAAGGGCTTCTCCATCGCCATGTCCGCCCTCGCCAAGGGGCGCATGTCGGTCGCGGCCGGCTGTGTCGGCATCGCCCAGGCCGCCCTGGACGCGGCCGTGCGCTACGCCGGCGAGCGCGAGCAGTTCGGCAAGACCATCGCCCGCCACCAGCTCGTCCAGGAACTGCTGAGCGACATCGCCGTGGACGTGGACGCCGCCCGGCTGCTGACCTGGCGGGTCGCCGACCTGATCGACCGGGGCCAGGGCTTCGCCACCGCCGCCTCGAAGGCCAAGCTGTACGCCTCCGAGGCCGCCGTCCGCTGCGCCAACAACGCCCTCCAGGTCTTCGGCGGCTACGGCTACATCGACGAGTACCCGGTCGGCAAGCTGCTGCGGGACGCCCGAGTGATGACGCTCTACGAGGGCACCAGCCAGATCCAGAAGCTGATCATCGGCCGGGCGCTCACCGGCGTCTCCGCCTTCTGACGGCCACCGCGCTCGCACGGGTGTCTGAGTACCGGCCAGATACGGCCTGAGTACGGGCGCGGATGTGGCGTGCGCCACGTCGGCGGATGCTGAACCCATGAGTGACACGACATCGGTCAAGCAGCAGAGCACCGCCGCCTTCTACGTCCAGGCCGTCGCCTCCTTCATGGTGGCGATCGGCGCGGTCGCCTTCGGCATCTTCTTCCTCGACGCCGACGCCTGGGTGCGCGGCTTCCTCGCCATCGGCGTGCTGTACCTGGTCACGTCCTGCTTCACGCTGGCCAAGGTGATCCGGGACCGCCAGGAGGCCGGGCAGATCCACAGCCGGGTCGACCAGGCCCGGCTGGAGAAGATCCTCGCCGAGCACGACCCCTTCCAGAAGCTCTGACCCCGGCGCCCATCGGCCGGACAACCCCTAAGCGCTTGCTCAGGTTCGGGGTATGGTGTTCGTCCTGCTGACGGAGAGGGGCCCTGGGCGATGAGTACGGCGGAGGAGACGAGCGGCGAGGACGCGCCGTGGGGCGAGGTCACTCCCGAGGCGGCCAGGCGGCTCCTCGTCGCCGCCGTGGACGCCTTCGCCGAGCGCGGGTACCACGCGACCACCACCCGTGACATCGCCGGCCGGGCCGGGATGAGCCCGGCCGCGCTCTACATCCACTTCAAGACCAAGGAAGAGCTGCTCCACCGGATCAGCAAGATCGGCCACGAGCGGGCGCTGTACGTCCTCGACTCCGAGGCGGACCGGGACGGCACGGCCGCCGAACGGCTCGCCGGGGCCGTCCGCTCCTTCGTCCGCTGGCACGCGGAACGGCACACCACCGCCCGGGTCGTGCAGTACGAGCTGGACGCGCTGGGCGAGGAGCACCGCACCGAGATCGTCGCGCTGCGGCGCAGGAGCGACGCGGTGGTGCGCCGGATCATCGGCGAAGGGGTGCGGGACGGCGAGTTCGACGTCCCCGACGTCCCCGGCACCACGCTCGCGGTGCTGTCCCTCTGCATCGACGTGGCCCGCTGGTTCAACGCCCAGGGCAGCCGCACGCCCGACGAGGTCGGCGAGCTGTACGCCGACCTCGTCCTGCGGATGGTCGGGGCCCGGCAGGTCCAGCAGTAGCCCGGCGGCTGGAGGAAGCTGCCGAGCCGGTTCAGAAGTAGTAGCGGGACACCGACTCCGCGACACAGGCCGGCTTCTCGCTGCCCTCGCGCTCGACCGTGACGACCGCCGTGACCTGCACGCCGCCGCCCGCCTCCGTCACGTCCCGCAGCACCGCCGTGGCCCGCAGCCGTGAGCCGACCGGGACGGTCGAGGGGAAACGGACCTTGTTGGTCCCGTAGTTGATGCCCATCTTCATGCCCTCGACCCGCATCACCTGCGGCACCAGCGCGGGCAGCAGCGAGAGCGTCAGATAGCCGTGCGCGATGGTCGTGCCGAACGGCCCGTCCTTCGCCCGCTCCGGGTCCACGTGGATCCACTGGTGGTCGCCGGTCGCCTCGGCGAACTGGTCGATCCTCTTCTGCTCGATCTCCAGCCAGTCGCTGTGTCCCAGCTGCTCGTCCACTCCGTCCCGCAGCTCCTGCGCGGACGTGAAGATCCTCGGCTCTGCCATGTTCCCGGTCCCTGCCTTCCGGCTCGACGCATCATCCGGCGCGATGTCTAAGCGCTTGCTCAGCATCGTCGTGCGCCGGGTTCCTGTCAACGACATGGCAGTAGGTTTGAGGGGTGCCCCAGATCCCACAGACACTCCACGAACTCTCGGTCGGCCAGCTCTCGGCGCGCAGCGGCGCCGCCGTCTCGGCCCTGCACTTCTACGAGTCCAAGGGCCTGATCAGCAGCAGCCGCACCAGCGGCAACCAGCGCCGCTACTCGCGGGACGCGCTGCGCCGGGTCGCGTTCGTCCGGGCGGCCCAGCGCGTCGGCATTCCGCTGGCCACGATCCGGGACGCGCTCGCCGAACTGCCCGAGGAGCGCACGCCGAACCGCGAGGACTGGGCCCGTCTCTCCGAGGCGTGGCGCAAGGAACTGGACGAGCGCATCACGCAGTTGCACCGGTTGCGCGACCACCTGACCGACTGCATCGGCTGCGGCTGTCTGTCGCTGGAGACCTGCGTGCTCTCCAACCCCGACGACATCAACGGCGAGAAGATCACCGGTTCCCGTCTGATGCCCGAACGCAAGCAGTCGCCGGACAACCCCTAGATCACCGGGCCGGGAGGGCGGGGGCTCACGCCGCCGCCGCGGCCGGCCTCCGGTGCCGTGGCAGCCGGGCCCTGGCCAGCGTGCGGTCGGTCAGGGCGGGTTGCGGCACCGCGATCCCGCAGCCCGTGCACACCGGGCCCGCCCACGGTTCGTCGCCCCGCTCCTGCCGCCACTCGATGCCGGTGCCCGCGCAGACCGGGCAGGCGGAGCCGGGGCCGGAGCCGAGAGCCGTGATCAGCCGGCGCAGGACCTCGGCGAGCGGCTCGGTGGGATGGACCGCGGGGTCCGCGCAGCGCGCCACCCCGTGGCCGCCCCAGGTGCGGCGGTGCCAGTCGTCGAAGGCGCCGGGCCGCCGCAGCCCCTCGTGCTTCTCGCGCCGCCGCCGCTCCGCGAACCCCGCCTCGTACGCGAGCCAGACGGCCCGCGCCTCCTCCAGCTCGTCCAGCGCGCGCATCAGGCGCACCGGATCGGGCGCCCGGTCCTCGGGACCGATCCCGTGCCGGGCGCACAGATGGTCCCAGGTCGCCCGGTGCCCGTACGGGGCGAACCTCTCCAAACACTTGCGCAGTGAATACCGCCGCAGGGCCAGATCACCCAGCGGATCGCGGACCTGTCTCGCAAGACTCCGGAAACCGGCCATGACACCGCCACCTCCGTCGCTCGTCCTTGGACGTCAAGGAATGGACGTACGCCTGCCCGTTTCGGCTCCATCGAAAGATGAAAACCGTCCATTGGCCGAGACTCCCCATGTGGGACGGGGTGCCACAGGCGGAAGCGGAGCGGCGCACGGGCGGGTGGTGCGCGGGCGCGCGGCGGTGCGAGCGTGCCCGAAACCCGGCGGAGGCGTCACGGTCCCGTGCGGTTGGATCTCCTCATGACAGCAGCTCACCCACGCCTGGAAAAGATCACCCCGGACAACGTGCTCGCCGCCTGTCGGCTGGAAGTAGCACCCGAGCAGCGCAGGTTCGTCGCCCCGGTCGCGCAGTCCCTGGCCGAGGCCTATGTGCATCCCGACCTCGCCTGGCCCCGGCTGATCTGTGACGGTGAGCGCGCCGTCGGCTTCGTGATGGCGTACTTCGACCTGCCGTTCGACTTCGACGCCGGGGTGCCGGACGCCCCGCCCCGCTCCGGGCTCTGGCGGCTCGCCGTCGCCGCCGGCGAGCAGGGCCGGGGGTACGGGCGGCTCGCCGTGGGCGCGGTCAACGAGGAGATCCGCCGGCGCGGCGGGACGGTCTCGACCGTGACTTGGAAGCCCGGGGAGGGCGGCCCCGAGGATTTCTACCTCCGGCTCGGCTACCGCAAGCGCGGCCTCACCGACGACGGCGAGTACCTCGGCGACCTGGACCTCACGGCAGCCTGACCCGAGCCGCTATCCGCCGTACCGCAGATACCTCCGCCGCTTCGCCCGGAACGCCGACAGGTCCCGCTGCCACGCCCGTACGACCTCGTCGGTGTCCGCGCCCGCGTCGATCATGGTGCGGACCCGGGTGTTCCCGGTGAGCTTGTCGATCCAGTTGTCCGGCCGCCAGGCGAACCCGCTCCACGTCTGCTTCGCGGTCACCAGCAGGGCGATCCCGGTGCGGACCGGGTCGAAGGCCTCCCGGTCCTGGACGTGGAGCTGGACCCCGCCCACCGTCTTGCCCTGGAACTTGGAGAACGTCGGCGCGAAGTAGGCCTCCCGGAACGCGACTCCCGGCAGCTCCAGCGCGTTCGCCGCGGCCGCCCAGCGGTGGTCGATGCCCTCCGCGCCCAGCAGTTCGAAGGGGCGCGTGGTGCCCCGGCCCTCGGAGAGGTTCGTGCCCTCGAAGAGGCAGGTGCCGGAGTAGACGAGAGCCGTCTCGGGCGTCGGCATGTTCGGGCTCGGCGGCACCCACGGCAGCCCGGTGTCGTCGAAGAAGTCCGAGCGCCGCCACCCCGACATCGTCACCACCTCCAGCCGCGCCGGATTCTCGTGCAGGAACTCCGCGTTGAAGAACAGCGCCAGCTCCGCCACCGTCATCCCGTGCGCCTGGGCGATCTCCCGGCGGCCGACGAACGTGGCGAACGCCGGGTCCAGCACCGGTCCCAGCGCCGCCCGCCCGGTGACCGGATTCGGCCGGTCCAGCACGACGAGCCGCTTGCCGGCGAGCGCCGCCGCCTCCATGCAGTCGTACAGCGTCCAGATGTACGTGTAGAAGCGCGCACCCGCGTCCTGGATGTCGAAGACCACCGTGTCCACGCCCGACGCGGTGAAGATGTCCGCGAGGTCCTGCCCGCTCTTGAGGTACGTGTCGTAGACCGGCAGCCCGGTCGCCGGGTCGTCGTAGCGCCCCTCCGAGCCGCCCGCCTGCGCGGTGCCCCGGAACCCGTGCTCGGGGCCGAACACGGCGGTCAGGTTCACCCGGTCGTCCGGGTGCATCACATCGACGATGTGCCGGACGTCGGCGGTGACGCCGGTCGGGTTGGTGACGATCCCGGCCTTCTGGCCGCGCAGCAGCCGGTAGCCGTCGGCCGCCAGCCGGTCGAAGCCGGTACGCACCCGGCCGCGCCCGTGCCCGGAGCCGCGCCCGGGGGCCGAAGCGGCGGCGGTGCCGGTGCCGGCCGCCGTCGCCGCGAGCGCTCCCACGGCGCCTCCCGCGGCCAGGACACCACGTCGGGACAGGCTCATTCCGCTACCTCCATGATCGCGCCGACTGTCATGGCCACGCACGCTAGCGCGGGCCGGGGCCGCACGGAACGACCTGGGCCGCGCCGATTCCCCCAGCCGGTCCCGGCGAGCCGTACGGGCCCCGTCCGCCCCGTTCCCGGCCCTTCCCCGATCACATACCGACCGGTTAGTCTGCCGGTGCAGCCGGATGCGAGAGGCGGGATGACAATGGGTACGGTGCAGGGCGCCGGCGTAGTGGTCACAGGGGCCGGAGGCGGCATCGGAGCCGCTCTGGCCAGCAGGTTCGCCGCCGGAGGGGCGCGGGTCGTCGTCAACGACCTGGACCTCGCGCGGATCGAACCGCTCGCGAAGGAGATCGGCGGCATCGCCGTCGCCGGGGACGCCTCGGGGGTCGTGGACGCGGCCCGGGAGGCGCTGGACGGCACGGTCGACGTCTACTGCGCCAACGCGGGCCTGGCCTCGCCCGGCGACGCGTTCGCCGACGAGGAGGTCTGGGCCGCCGCCTGGGACGTCAATGTGATGGCCCACGTCCGCGCGGCCAGGGTCCTCCTGCCGGACTGGCTGGAGCGTGGGAGCGGCCGGTTCGTCACCACCGCCTCCGCCGCCGGGCTGCTGACGATGATCGGCGCGGCTCCGTACAGCGTCACCAAGCACGGGGCGGTCGCCTTCGCCGAGTGGCTCTCGCTCACCTACCGCCACCGCGGGATCAAGGTCCACGCGATCTGCCCGCAGGGCGTGCGCACCGACATGCTCACCGCCGCCGGATCGGCCGGCGAGCTGGTCCTCGCGCCCGGGGCCATCGAGCCGGACGCCGTCGCCGACGCCCTGTTCGAGGCGATGGACGCGGACCGCTTCCTGGTCCTGCCGCACCCCGAGGTGGCGGGCTACTACCAGGCGCGCGCCGCCGATCCGGACCGGTGGATGCGCGGGATGAACCGGCTCCAGCAGCAGTGGGAGGAGGGGAGCGGAGCATGAGCGACACGACCCCCGGACCCGCGACCCCCGACGCCCCGGCCCCCACCGCCTCGATCTACGCCGCCCAGCCCTGGATCGCCCTCCTCAGCGAGGCCCAGCGCGCCCCGGTCACCCCGCCCCCGACCGTGCTGCACGCCTGGCGCGCGGCCGTCGACCGGGCCCCGGACCACCCGGCCCTGGCCTACTTCGACGGCCGGCTGAGCTACCGCGAGACCGACGAGCTGTCCGACTCGGTGGCCGGGCACCTCGCCGCCCGGGGGCTGCGCCGCGGCGACCGGGTCGCGGTCATGCTCCAGAACAGCCCGCACTTCGTCCTCGCGGTGCTCGGCGCGTGGAAGGCGGGCGCGACCGTCGTCCCGCTCAACCCGATGTACAAGTCCGGCGAGGTCGGCCACGTACTCAAGGACGCCGGGGTCACCGCGCTGATCTGCTCGGACCGGGCGTGGGAGGCGTACCTGAGGGAGACGGCCGAAGCCGCTCCGGACCTCTCCATCGCGCTCACCGCCTGCGAACGGGACCTCCAGAGCGTCGACGACCCCCGCGTCCTCGGCTTCGACAGGCTCCCCGCCCCCGGCCCCGACGACCTCGCGGACGACCTGCTGACCGCCGCCCGCGCCGGGAACCCGGCCCCGGCGGACCGGGGGCTCACTGCGGCCGACGTGGCGCTGATCAGCTACACCTCCGGTACCAGCGGCACCCCCAAGGGCGCGATGAACGCCCACGGCAACATCATGGTCAACGCCGAACGCCAGCGCACCGGCCATCCGATCCCCGAGGGTTCCGCCTACTTCGCGCTCGCCCCGCTCTTCCACATCACCGGCATGGTCTGCCAGCTCGCCGCCTGCATAGCCAACGCGGGCACTCTCGTGCTCGCCTACCGCTTCGAGGCAGGCGTCGTCCTGGAAGCCTTCGCCACCCACCGGCCCGCCTACACCGTCGGACCGTCCACCGCCTTCATGGCCCTGGCCGCGCACCCGGACGTCACCCCGGACCACTTCGCCTCGTTCCGGGTGATCTCCTCCGGCGGCGCGCCCCTGCCGCCCGCGCTCGTGGAGAAGTTCCGCGCGGGCTTCGGCCCGTACATCCGCAACGGTTACGGGCTCACCGAGTGCACCGCCCCCTGCGCCTCGGTCCCGCCCGAGCGCGAGGCCCCCGTCGACCCGGTCTCCGGCACGCTCTCCGTCGGCGTCCCCGGCCCCGACACCGTCGTCCGGATCCTCGACGAGGAGGGGCGGGAGGTGCCCTTCGGGGAGCAGGGCGAGATCGCGGTGCGCGGCCCCCAGGTCGTCTCCGGCTACTGGAACCTCCCCGAGGCCACCGCCGCCGCCTTCCCGGACGGCGAGCTGCGCACCGGTGACATCGGGTTCATGGACGCGGCGGGCTGGCTGTACGTCGTCGACCGCAAGAAGGACATGATCAACGCCTCCGGGTTCAAGGTGTGGCCCCGCGAGGTGGAGGATGTCCTCTACACCCACCCGGCGGTGCGGGAGGCGGCCGTCGTGGGCGTGCCCGACGCGTACCGGGGGGAGACGGTCCGGGCGTACGTGAGCCTGCGTCCGGGGGCCTCGGTGGAACCCGGCGAGCTGGGCACGTACTGCAAGGAACGGCTGGCGGCGTACAAGTATCCGCGCGAGGTGGAGATCCTGACCGAGCTGCCGAAGACGGCGAGTGGGAAGATCCTCAGGCGGGAACTGCGTTCCCCCCGTTAGAACAGCGTCGGAACAGTACACGCACAGTACGAAAGGAAGGTGGCGGCTCATGGCCAAGGCGACGGACCAGAACGGCACTCCCGTCCCCCAGAGGCTGCTGGCCGCCGCCACCCGGCTCTTCGCCGAGCGCGGGTACGACCGCACCTCGGTCCAGGAGATCGTCGAGGCGGCCGGCGTCACCAAGGGGGCGCTCTACCACTACTTCGGCTCCAAGGAGGACCTGCTCCAAGAGGTCTACGCCCGGGTGCTGCGGCTCCAGCAGGAGCGCCTGGACGCCTTCGCGGACGCCGAGGCCCCGGTCGAGGAGCGGCTGCGCGGCGCGGCGGCCGACGTGGTGGTCACGACCATCGACAACCTCGACGACGCCGCGATCTTCTTCCGCTCCATGCACCACCTGAGCCCCGAGAAGAACAAGCAGGTACGCGTCGAGCGCCGCCGCTACCACGAGCGCTTCCGGGCGCTGGTCGAGGAGGGGCAGAACAGCGGCGTGTTCTCCTCGGCCACCCCCGCCGACCTGGTCGTCGACTACCACTTCGGCTCGGTCCACCACCTCTCCACCTGGTACCGCCCGGACGGCCCGCTCAGCCGCCAGGAGGTCGCCGACCACCTCGCGGACCTGCTGCTGCGGGCCCTGCGCCCGTAGAGGGTTTCCTGCCCGGAGGGGCGATCCGGTGGCCCGCTCCGCCGGGCGGGGCGAGTCTGGATGTATGAGGTATGTCCTGCCTCCCGACGAGGCGCCAGAGTTCACGGGCACAGGTCCGTCCGTTAATAGAACAGACCTGTCCGGTTTCCGCTCTTGACGGAGCACTGTCATTTCCTTGAGCATCGGTCACGCATCGCGCACAGCCAGCTCCAGGACCCGACCGGGCACCGCGCGGCCGGGTACCCCCCGCACGTTCCGTCAGTCCCCAACGGAATCCGGAGCCCGTGAATGAGACCGAACCGCTTCACCCTGCGCAGATCCCCGGCGGCCGTCGCCGCCGTAGCCCTCGCCGTCGCCCTCGGGGCCGGCACGCCGGCCGCCCAGGCCGCCGGGGCGCCGACACCGGCCGCCGCAGCAGCGCCCGACATCCCCGTGGCCAACGTCAAGGCCCACCTCTCGCAGCTCTCGACGATCGCCGCGAACAACGGCGGCAACCGCGCCCACGGCCGCCCCGGCTACAAGGCGTCCGTCGACTACGTGAAGGCCAAACTGGATGCCGCCGGATACACCACCACGCTCCAGCAGTTCACCTCCAACGGCGCCACCGGCTACAACCTGATAGCCGACTGGCCCGGCGGCGACCCCAGCAAAGTCCTGATGGCCGGGGCCCACCTCGACTCGGTCTCCTCCGGCGCCGGCATCAACGACAACGGCTCCGGCTCGGCCGCCGTGCTGGAGACCGCGCTCGCCGTCTCCCGCGCCGGGTACCAGCCCGACAAGCACCTGCGGTTCGCCTGGTGGGGCGCGGAGGAGCTGGGCCTGATCGGCTCGAAGCACTACGTCAACAACCTGCCGTCCGCCGAGCGTTCCAAGCTCTCCGGCTATCTCAACTTCGACATGATCGGCTCGCCCAACGCCGGTTACTTCGTCTACGACGACGACCCGGTCATCGAGAAGACCTTCAAGGACTACTTCGCGGGGCTGAACGTCCCCACCGAGATCGAGACCGAGGGCGACGGCCGCTCCGACCACGCCCCGTTCAAGAACGTCGGCGTCCCCGTCGGCGGACTCTTCACCGGCGCGGGCTACACCAAGTCCGCGGCACAGGCGCAGAAGTGGGGCGGGACGGCCGGCCAGGCCTTCGACCGCTGCTACCACTCGTCGTGCGACAACCTGAGCAACATCAACGACACGGCCCTGGACCGCAACAGCGACGCCGCCGCCCACGCCGTCTGGACCCTGTCCTCCGGCACCGGCGAACCGCCCACCGGCGAGGACGTGTTCAGCAACACCACCGACGTGGCCATCCCGGACGCCGGAGCTGCCGTGACCTCGTCGGTCGCGGTCACCGGACGAACGGGCAACGCCCCGGCCGCACTTCAGGTCGGCGTCGACATCAAGCACACCTACCGCGGCGACCTCGTCGTGGACCTGCTCGCCCCGGACGGCAGCGCGTACCGGCTGAAGAACTCCAGCAGCGGCGACTCGGCCGACAACGTCATCACGACGTACACGGTCAACGCCTCCAGCGAGGTGGCCAACGGCTCCTGGAAGCTCCGGGTCCAGGACGTCGCCCGGCAGGACACCGGCTACATCGACAGCTGGAAGCTCACCTTCTGAGCCCTGCTGTACGCGTACGGGTGCGGCCCCCTCCCGAAGAGCACCTCGGGAGGGGGCCGCACGCCGTCCGTCACACGTACCGCTTGATCTCCCGCCGGGCCAGCGACCGCTGGTGCACCTCGTCCGGCCCGTCCGCCAGCCGCAGCGTCCGCGCCGAGGCCCACAGCTCCGCCAGCGGGAAGTCCTGGCTCACCCCGCCCGCGCCGTACAGCTGCACCGCCGAGTCCAGGATGTCCACCACCGCGCGCGGAGTGGCGATCTTGATGGCCTGGATCTCGGTGTGCGCGCCCTTGTTGCCCACGGTGTCCATCAGCCAGGCCGTCTTCAGCACCAGCAGCCGCAGCTGCTCCACCGTGACCCGGGCGTCCGCGATCCAGTTCTGGACGACGCCCTGCGCGGCCAGCGGCTTGCCGAACGCCGTACGCGCCACGGCCCTGCGGCACATCAGCTCGATGGCCCGCTCCGCCATCCCGATCAGCCGCATGCAGTGGTGGATCCGGCCCGGACCCAGCCGCGCCTGGGCGATGGCGAAGCCGCCGCCCTCCTCACCGATCAGGTTCGCCGCGGGCACCCGGACGTCGTGGAAGACCACCTCGGCGTGGCCGCCGTGGGAGTGGTCCTCGTACCCGTACACCTGCATCGCGCGCCGCACTTCGAGCCCCGGGGTGTCGCGGGGGACCAGGATCATCGACTGCTGGCGGCGGATGTCCTCACCGTCCGGATCGGTCTTGCCCATCACGATGAAGACCGCGCAGTCCGGATTCATCGCCCCGGAGATGTACCACTTACGCCCGTTGATGACGTAGTCATCGCCATCGCGGATCATCCGCGTCTCGATGTTCGTCGCGTCCGACGACGCCACGTCCGGCTCCGTCATCGCGAACGCGGAGCGGATCTCCCCGGCGAGCAGCGGCTCCAGCCACTGCTTCTTCTGCGCCTCGGTGGCGAACTGGAACAGCACCTCCATGTTCCCCGTGTCCGGGGCCGCGCAGTTCAGCGCGGTCGGCGCGAGGTGCGGAGAGCGTCCGGTGATCTCCGCGAGCGGGGCGTACTGGAGATTCGTCAGCCCGGCCCCGTACTCCGCGTCCGGCAGGAACAGATTCCACAGCCCCTGCCGCCGCGCCTCGGCCTTCAGCTCCCCGACGATCGCGGGCGTGTCCCACGGCGAGGCGAGCCGGGCCCGCTGCTCCTCGGCGACCTGCTCGGCCGGGTACACGTGCTCGTCCATGAACGCGAGCAGGCGGGAACGCAGCTCCTCGGTACGGGCGTCGAATGCGAAGTCCATGGGGGTTCAGCCTTCCTGGAGGGTGGTGAGGCCGTGCGCGATGAAGACGGGGACCAGATCGCCGATCCGGTCGAAACCCGCGCCGACGGTCTGGCCGAGGGTGTAGCGGTAGTGGATGCCCTCCAGGATCACGGCGAGCTTGAACCACGCGAACGCGGTGTACCAGGAGATCGCGGAGGTGTCCCGGCCCGAGCGGGCCGCGTAGCGCTCGATCAGCTCGGCGGGGGACGGGTGCCCGGCCGCCCCGCTGGTGGTGGAGACCGGCGACCCGGCAAGACCGAGGTCGGAGCTGTACATCACGAGGAGCCCGAGGTCGGTCAGTGGATCGCCGAGGGTGGACATCTCCCAGTCGAGGACGGCCTTGATCCGGTCGTCGGAGCCGAGCAGCACGTTGTCCAGGCGGTAGTCGCCGTGGACGACGGTGGGCGCGGGGGAGGAGGGCAGCGCACGGCCGAGGGCGGCGTGCAGCTCGTCGATGCCCGCCAGGTCACGGTTGCGGGAGGCGTCCAACTGCTTGCCCCAGCGCCGCAACTGCCGGTCCAGGAAGCCGTCAGGACGCCCGAAGTCCCCGAGCCCCACCGCGGCCGGATCCACGGCGTGCAGGTCGACCAGGGTGTCGACGAGCCCGAGGACCGCCGCCCGGGTGCGCTCGGGGCCCAGCGGGGCGAGCTGCTCGGCGGTGCGGTACGGGGTGCCCTCGACGTACTCCATCACGTAGAACGGCGCGCCGATCACCGAGTCGTCCTCGCAGAGCAGCAGCGGCTCCGGCACGGGCACGGCGGTCGGGTGCAGTCCGCTGATCACGCGGTGCTCGCGCGTCATGTCGTGCGCGGTGGCCAGCACATGGCCGAGCGGCGGTCTGCGCACCACCCACTGCCCCGTCCCGTCGCCGACGACGTACGTGAGGTTCGAGCGGCCGCCCTCGATCAGCCGCGCTTCGAGGGGCCCGCTCACCAGCCCCGGACGCTCGCGGTCGAGATGGCCACGCAGCGACTCCGGGTCGAGACCTGGTGGGGGGACTGGGCTCATGGTGCGTACCTCCGGGCGACTGCGGAACGAGGTGACGGGACGAGGTGACGGAACGATCGGGAACCATGATGCCGACCAGTCGGTATGTCGTCCAGTGCCTCTCGTGATCCGGCGGCGCGGAAGCCGTGTGGCCGAGCGCACTGCCCGCCCGGGCCCGGAGGGGTCCGAGGGACCGGAACGCGTCGGCGTCCTCGAAGACCGGGAGTCGGCCCCCGGTGGTGAGATGTCGGTCCGCCGGCGACGGCATCGGCCGTGTGTCCGCCGGGCGGTTCAGCAAACGCCCGGACCGGTGGCAGCGCCCGGGGCGCCGATCGGGAACCAAGGCCCGCGTTGCCGTCGGAGACCGCCTGCCGCCCGGCCCCGGGCGTGGTCCCGGCCGGGGGGCGCCCGTTGCGAGTTCTGCCGTTCCGGCCGGGACCTGTTGGCGGAGGTCGACCCCTACCGGCTCTGGTGGTCCGGCGACACGCTGCTGACGAAGGACGCCGTGCCCGCAAGCCGCTCCTGACTCCCGATGCCCTTGTCGGCGGAGCGGTCGAGAGCCTGGCGGAGAAACGTATCCCTGAATAGAGTTCATGTATGCATACAGCTCTGGTGATCGAAGACGTCCGGCTCACCCCGATCCTCGTGTCCGACCCGCCCCTGCTGAACACCCAGGGCGTCCACCAGCCCTACACCCCACGCCTGATCGTGGAGGTCGTCACCCGGGGCGGAACGACCGGCGTGGGGGAGACGTACGGCGACGGCGCCTACGTGGAGCCCGCGCGTTCGCTCGCCGAGGCGCTTCCCGGCCGGGCGGTCACGGATCTGAACGGGCTGTTCGCGCTGGCCGAGGGGGTGTGCGGCGACGTGCGCGCGGCCGACGGCGGGGGCGATGCGGGGGCCGACGACCGGGTCGACGCCGGGGGCCTGCGCGGGGTCAGGAACGCCGAGAAGATCCGGCTCTCCGTCGCCTCCGCCTTCGAGGTCGCCTGCCTTGACGCCCTCGGCAAGGCGGTGGGCCTGCCGGTCCACGCGCTGCTGGGCGGCAAGGTCCGCGACAGCGTCGAGTACAGCGCGTACCTCTTCCACCGCTGGGCCGCCCACCCCGGCCCGGGGGAGGCCGACGACTGGGGCCAGGCGCTCGACCCGGCCGGTGTCGTCGCCCAGGCCCGGCGCTTCGCCGACACCTACGGCTTCGGCTCCTTCAAGCTCAAGGGCGGCGTCTTCGAGCCCGACCGGGAGATCGCCGCGATCCGCGCCCTGGCCGAGGCGTTCCCGGGCCGCCCGCTGCGCCTGGACCCCAACGGCGCCTGGTCCGTTCCCACCTCGCTGTACGTCGCCGACCAGCTGAAGGACGCCCTCGAATACCTGGAGGACCCCACCAGCGGCACGGACGGCATGGCCGCCGTCTCGGCGGGCACGGACGTCCCGCTCGCCACCAACATGTGCGTCACCACGCTCGCCGAGGTCCCCGAGGCCTTCGCCCGCGACGCCGTCCAGATCGTCCTGAGCGACCACCACTACTGGGGCGGCCTCACCCGCACCCGGGAACTGGCGGGCATCTGCCGCACGTTCGGCGTCGGGCTCTCCATGCACTCCAACACCCACCTCGGCATCAGCCTCGCCGCGATGACCCACGTGGCCGCCACCGTGCCGGAGCTCGCGTACGCCTGCGACAGCCACTACCCCTGGCAGACCGAGGACGTCATCACCGAGCGCCACACCTTCACCGGTGGCCGGCTGACGGTCTCCGACGCCCCCGGCCTCGGCGTCGCACTGGACCGCGACCGCCTCGCCGCCCTCCACCGGCGCTGGCTGGAGGACGACGGGACCTACCGCGAGCGCGACGACGCGGCGGCGATGCGCGCCGCCGACCCGGGCTGGGCGACGCCGGCGGTCCCGCGCTGGTGAGGGTCGGCGGGCCGGCGCCGGTGGGAGGGGCGGGCCCCACGGCCGTACCGCCTGAGTTGCGGCAACCCTGACCTGCACGGAAGGTCGAGGGATGAAGGCGATCAGCTACAGCGCGTACGGCTCCGCCGACGTCATGGAGTACGGCGAGCGGCCCGACCCCAAGGTCGGCCCCGACAGCGTCCTGGTGAAGGTACGGGCCGCCGCCGTCAACCCGGTCGACTGGAAGGCCCGCGAGGGCTACCTCCAAGGTGCCCTCGACGCGGTCTTCCCGGTGATCCCCGGCTGGGACGTCTCCGGGGTCGTCGTGCAACCGGGCGTCGCCGTCGACGAGTTCGCGGTGGGCGACGAGGTCATCGGCTACGTACGCGAGGACTTCCTCTCCCGGGGTACGTTCGCCGAGTACGTCGCCGCCCCCGTGCGCACCCTCGCCCGCAAGCCCCTGAGCCTCAGCTTCGAGGAGGCGGCCGGACTGCCGCTGGCCGGGCTGACCGCTTACCAGGTGCTGCACCGCACCCTGAAGATCCGCGAGGGCGACACCGTCCTGGTCCACGCGGCGGCCGGCGGCGTCGGGTCGCTCGCCGTGCAGATCGCCCGGCACACCGGCTGCCGGGTCGTCGGCACCGCGAGCCCCCGCAACCACGAGCACCTGCGGAGCCTGGGCGCGGAACCCGTGGAGTACGGCGAGGGCCTCGTCGAACGGCTGCGGGAACTGGTCCCGGGCGGCTTCGACGCCTCCTTCGACACGGTGGGCGGCGACGCCCTGAGGGCCTCGGCCGACACCCTCGCCCCGGGCGGCCGGCTCGCCTCCATCGCGGACGACGAGGTCTTCTCCTACGGCGGCCGCTACGCCTTCGTGCGCCCCGACGCGGCGGACCTGGCCCAGGTCGCGGAACTGGCCGAGCGAGGCATCGTCACCGTCCACGTGGACCGGGTGTTCCCGCTGGAACAGGCCGCCGACGCGTACCGGCTCAACCAGGAGGGGCGGACCCGCGGCAAGATCGTGGTGACGGTGGACTGGGACGCGTAGCCGCGCTGCTCGGCCGGCTTCAGAACAGCATCGCCGCCGCGAACACCGCCAGCGCCACCGTGCAGAGCGCCGCCGTCAGCGCCCCGCGCGGCGCGAGCGACTCGGGCCGCGCCGCCTCCATCCGCAGCACCCTGCGGTGGGCCACCAGCAGGAACCCCAGCCAGGCCAGCGCGCTCAGCGCCACCGCGACGAGCGCCGCCGGGGCCACCCCGCCGTGCAGCGCCTGCCGCACCGCGAGCAGCCCGACGACCGTGGCGGACAGCGTCGTACGCCGCCAGGCCAGCCGCGTCCGCTCCGGCTGCAACCCGGGATCCCGGTCGGCCGCCGCCGTCATACGCCCTCCCAGCCGAAGAGGACCACCACCACCATCGCCACGGCGACGACGGCGACCACCAGGCTCAGCAGGGTCGGGAATCTGGACACCGGCAGGTCCTCGCCCCGCCGCATCGCCCGCTCGCACCGCACCCAGTGGTTGACCGCCCGCAGCGCGCAGAGCACCCCGGCGGCCAGCAGCCCGAGCGCGAGCCCGGCCCGGACGCCCCACACCAGTTCCGGCAGGAACTGGTCGACGGCGAAACCCCCGCCGATCAGGGCCAGAGCCGTCCGGATCCAGGCGAGGAACGTCCGCTCGTTGGCCAGCGAGAACCGGTAGTCGGGGGTGTCCCCCTCCTCCCGGATCCGCTGCGGCGCGAACCACAGCCGTACACTCCGCGCGATCTTGTTCACAGGGAAACCCTAGGCGGTGTGCGCGGCGCGGGCCCGGTCAGGCAGCCCGAAGCTCCCGCAGCCGCCGGTACGCCTCCACCCCGTCCGGCACCCAGGGCCACTCGCCGAGCCGCCGATCCAGCTCGGCGTCGTCCAGGAACGCGTGCCAGGCGACCTCCTCCACCTGCGGGGAGACCGGCAGCTCGCACCGCACCTGATAGACGGCCGACCACCAGGTGTGCTCGCCGCCGGCGTAGAGGAACCGGAACAGCGGCTCCGGCCGCGGCAGTCCCGAGACCCCCAGTTCCTCCTCGGCCTCGCGGAGCGCCGCCTCCTCGTACGACTCGCCCGCACCGACGACCCCGCCGACGAACATGTCGTAGTGCGAGGGGAAGACCAGCTTCGTGGCCGTACGCCGGTGGACGAAGATCCGCCCCTTCGCATCCCGCGCCTCGATGAACACGCAGCGGTGCCGCAGCCCCCGCGCGGTCGCCTCGCCGCGCGGGGCCTGCCCGATGACCTCGTCGTTCTCGTCGACGATGTCCAGAATCTCGTCAGAAGGCGTCATGCGTTTCATCCAACAGCACCCGGACGGTTGACGTGACAGCGGCGGGTACCCAAGATCTGACGCACGGGTAACTTGTCTCCCCGCGGCCCTCCCCCGCCCCTCCCCGACAGGATGGAACCCATGGCGTACGACGCTGATGTGATCGTGATCGGGGCAGGGCTCGCCGGACTCGTGGCCACCGCCGAACTGGTCGACGCCGGCCGTTCCGTGATCCTCCTCGACCAGGAGCCCGAGCAGTCCATCGGCGGCCAGGCGCACTGGTCCTTCGGCGGCCTCTTCCTCGTCGACTCGCCCGAGCAGCGCCGGCTGCGGATCAGGGACAGCCGGGAACTGGCCCTCCAGGACTGGTTCGGCACGGCGGGCTTCGACCGCGAGGAGGAGGACCGCTGGCCGAGGAAGTGGGCCGAGGCGTACGTCGACTTCGCCGCCGGTGAGAAGCGCTCCTGGCTGCACCAGCAGGGGCTGCGGATCTTCCCGGTCGTCGGCTGGGCGGAACGCGGCGGTTACGACGCGACCGGCCACGGCAACTCCGTGCCCCGCTTCCACATCACCTGGGGCACCGGCCCCGGCGTCGTCGCCCCCTTCGAACGGCGGGTCCGCGAGGGCGTCGCCAAGGGGCTCGTCCAGCTGCGGTTCCGCCACCGGGTCACCGGCCTCGCCCGCACGGCCGGAGCGCTCGACACGGTCACCGGCGAGATCCTGGAGCCCAGCGCGGCCGAGCGCGGCACCGCGAGCAGCCGGGAGGCCACCGACACCTTCGAGCTGAAGGCCCAGGCGGTGATCGTCACCTCCGGCGGCATCGGCGGCAACCACGACCTGGTCCGCGCCCAGTGGCCCGAACGGCTCGGCACCCCGCCCGAGAAGATGCTCTCCGGCGTCCCCGCCCACGTCGACGGCCTGATGCTCGGCATCGCCGAGAAGGCGGGCGCGCACCACATCAACCGCGACCGGATGTGGCACTACACCGAGGGCGTCGAGAACTGGAACCCGATCTGGGCCAGGCACGGCATCCGGATCCTGCCCGGCCCCTCGTCCCTCTGGTTCGACGCCCGGGGCAAGCGGCTGCCGGTCCCGCTCTTCCCCGGTTTCGACACGCTCGGCACCCTTGAACACATCATGGCCTCCGGCCACGGCTACACGTGGTTCGTGCTCAACCAGCGGATCATCGGCAAGGAGTTCGCGCTCTCCGGCTCCGAGCAGAACCCTGACCTGACCGGCAAGTCGGTACGGGACGTGATCGGCCGGGCCCGCGCGGACGTGCCCGCACCGGTGAAGGCGTTCATGGACCACGGGGCGGACTTCGTCGTCGAGAAGGACCTCGGCGCGCTGGTCCGGGGCATGAACGCGGTCACGGGGGAGGACCTCATCGACGAGGAGAGCCTGCGCCGCGAGATCACCGCCCGCGACCGCGAGATCGCCAACCCCTTCACCAAGGACCTCCAGGTCACCGCGATCCACGGGGCCCGCGCCTACCTCGGCGACCGCCTCATCCGCACCGCGAAGCCGCACCGCGTCCTGGACCCGGCGGCGGGCCCGTTGATCGCCGTCCGCCTCAACATCCTCACCCGCAAGTCCCTGGGCGGCCTGGAGACGGACCTGTCCTCCCGCGTCCTGACCGCCGAGGGCACCCCGCTCCCGGGCCTGTACGCGGCGGGCGAGGCGGCGGGTTTCGGCGGCGGCGGTGTCCACGGCTACCGCTCCCTGGAGGGCACGTTCCTGGGCGGCTGCATCTTCTCGGGCAGGGCGGCGGGCAGGGCGGCAGCACAGGCACTTTAGGGCTCTTCGGGGTACTTTCAGCTTCTCCGGGGAGGACCGGGCCGCCCTTCAAGCCCCTCCGGCGATTGAGGGGCGGAGCCCCGGCGGTCACCCGGCCGAAGGCTCGCCCTCGCCCCGCGGACGACCCGAACCTCCGCGGTCACCCCAACCGCTCGACCACCCGAAACCGCTCCGCCACAATCATCGTCCCATCGTCCACCGTGAACGCCGGATCCCCCAACGCCTCCCGCATCTCCTCGCTGTGCCAGAACCGCTCGTGCCCCGCCCGCCACTCCGCCACCGAGGTGTACCCCTCACCCTCGTCCAGCGCGTGCTGCAGATCGACGGCCCCCAGCGGCAGCACCCGTACCTCGGTCACCTCGACCACCGCCACCTCCCGCCCGTCCGAGTCGATCAGCGCGGACCGCTCGCCCACCGGCGGCAACTCCTCCTGCTCCAGCTCGTACTCGCTCAGCAGCCCGGTGGTGGACACCTTCTCGCCGGAGAGAACCGCCGCCACCAACCGGTCGCGCAACGGCCCGGGAAAGGCGAGAAGGAAGGGGCTGAGGGGTTCACGAGGTTCCATGCACGCAGTGTGTCAGGCGTCACCCCCGCCCCGCCCGCCCCACCCGCACGCTGCACCGATGCGTCCGACGGCCCGACCGGATCAAGCCAACCGGCCGGTAAGTCGCAGCAGTTGAAGGGCAGCACCCCTTGACGTGGAGCACGGCCTCCCGCTTTGCTGTGCGCGATCATCTGCTCGCACACCGCATCGAAAGAAGCCCGCGGCATGCCGCCCCCGCCTCCGCCGCCCCTGGGCCGCTCCCGTCGTCGGGGCAGCCGCTCGGACCACGTCTTCGACCCGGCCCTCGACGACGACGAACTCATCGCCGCACGCAGCCGGTTCACCCAGGGCAGATGGTCGGAGGCGCGCACCCTGCTGGTGGACACCGGAAGGGACTGGGACCGCCGCGCCCACCGCCTGCTGGCCCTCGCCGAGACCTCGTCCGCCGTGGACTGGGCCGGTGACTGGCTGCTCGTCGAACCCGAGAGCGCCGACGCCGCCACCCTTCTCGCCTGCGCCCGGGTCGCCCGCGCACTGTGGCCCAAGGCCAAGCCGTACGAGGCCACCCGCGCCCGGGAAGCCTGCCTGGCCGCCGCCCGCCTCACCCCCGAGGACCCCACCCCCTGGCTCGCGCTCCTCCTCCTGAACCGGGGCCGCGACGACGGGGCTGACGAGACCGGCAGGCTCTTCGAGGAGGTGCGCTCCCGCCACCCCGACCACCACCACGCCCACCATGTGATGACCGCGCTCCTGGCCGAGAGCAACCCCGAAAGCGGCCACGACCCGCTCCACGAGGTGTACGACTTCGCCGCCTGGGCCGCCGAACTGGCCCCCGCCGACTCCCCGCTGGCCGTCCTCCCGGTCGTCGCCCACGCCGAGCGCTACCGCGTCCTGGTCGCCGCCGGCATCGAGCCCGACGACCCGGCGCTCTCCGAGCACTGGTCCGGACGCCGGGCCCGCCAGGTGATGAAGGCCGCCTTCGACTGGTGGCTGGAGTGGGAGCGCGACGACCACCCGCGCCACCGCCTGGACCTGAACTTCCTGGCGCACGCCAAGGTCTGCGAGGGCCGCCCCGCCGAGGCCGCCGCCCTCTTCCACCGCATCGGCCCCTACGCCACCGCCGCGCCCTGGTCGTACTCCGGCCGGGAACCCCACGCCGCGTTCACCGCCGCGCGCACCTACGCGCTCGGCACCCCGTGAAGCACGAAGGGCACCACCCCACCACGCTCACCATCAAGAAGGGACCAACCCCGCCATGTCGACCGGCAGTTCATTTTCCAGTGAGACCGGCACCACGAGGGGAACGGCCGATACCGGCGGGATCAACACCTACAAGGGCGAGGAACGCGCCCTGCGCGCGAACCGGCTCGGCACCCCCGGCCTCCTGCTGTCGGTGGTCGCGGCCAGCGCCCCCCTGATGGTGGTCGCCGGCGTGATGCCCACGGTCTTCGGCGTGATGGGCATCGTCGGCCAGCCCCTGCTCTACATCATCCTGGGCGTCGTCCTGATGCTGTTCAGCGTCGGTTACGCGGAGATGAGCCGGCACGTCCACAACGCCGGGGCGTTCTACGCGTACATCGCCCGCGGGCTCGGCCCGACCGCCGGCGCCGGGGCCTCGCTCGTGGCGCTGGTGGCGTACAGCGCGATGCAGGTCGGCATCTACGGGATCCTCGGCTTCGAGGTCTCCGGCATCTTCGCCACCTACCTCGACATCGAGCTGGCCTGGTGGATACCGGCTTTGGTCTCGGCGGCCGTCGTCGGCGTCCTCGGCTGGCTGAAGATCGACCTCAACGCCAAGGTGCTCGGCGTCCTGCTGGTCATCGAGTGCGCCCTTGTCGTGATCTTCGACATCGCCGCCGTGAGCAAGCCCGGCCCCGAGGGACTGTCGCTGCACGCCTTCAACCCCGAGACCCTCACCGGCGCCGGGCTCGGCACCGCGCTCTGCTTCTGCATCGCCGCGTTCGTCGGCTTCGAGCAGGCCCCGGTGTACGCGGAGGAGACCAGCCGCCCGCAGATCGTGGTCTCCCGGGTGATGTTCCTCGCGGTGGGTTACGCCGCGCTGTTCCTGGCCATCAGCTCCTGGGCCCTGACCGTCGCGGCCGGACCCGGATCCATCGCCGACACCTCCCTCAAGGAGGGCCCCGGCATGCTGTTCGGCCTGACCGAGGAGCGGCTCGGCTCCACCTTCACCGACGTCCTGCACATCCTCTTCGTCACCGGGATGTTTGCGGCGCTCCTGAGCTTCCACAACGTGGTGGCCCGCTACGCGTTCGCCATGGGCCGTGAGGGCCTGCTGCCCGCCCGCTTCGGCCGCACCAACCGGGCCAGCGGCGCCCCCGGCACCGGCTCGCTGCTCCAGTCCGCCGTCTCCGTCGTGATCATCGCGGCGTTCGCGTTCACCGACGACAACGCGGTCGGCGACCCCACCGCCCCCGTCCTGCGGCTGTTCACCTGGATGGGCAACGTCGGCGCGCTCGGCGTCATCCTGCTGATGGCCGCCGCCTCCTTCGCCGTCATCGCCTTCTTCGTCAAGCGCGGCGCGGGCCGCGCCCAGGCCCCGCGGCTGGTCGCCTCCGCCCTCGCCGGACTCGCGCTCCTGGCGATCGCCGTCTTCACCGTCCGCGACTTCGACGTCCTCGTCGGCTCCGGACCCGGCTCGGCCCTCAACTGGCTGCTGCCCGGCGTGATCATCCTCGCCCTCGTCGGTGGCCTGGTGTACGGGGCGGTGCTGCGCTCGGCCAAGCCGGAGGTGCACGCCCGGATCGGCCTCGGCAACGAGGCGTTCCAGCTGGAGAAGGCGGCCGAGAGCGAGTCGGCCCGCCGCTGACACCCCCGTACCCGTATACGTACATACG
>NZ_JBHXJG010000005.1:0-72610 GCF_042723425.1 Streptomyces sp. NPDC058375
GCGGTGGCCGCCCGCACCGGGCCCGGATCACGCGGCCTCGTCCGGCAGCGCCGCGCGGATCTCCCGTGCGGCGGCGACCAGGTTCTCCAGGGAGGCCCGGGTCTCGGGCCAGCCGCGGGTCTTCAGGCCGCAGTCGGGGTTCACCCAGAGGCGTGTCGCCGGGATGGCCTCAAGTCCCTTGCGCAGCAGGGCCGCTGCCTCCTCGGTGCTGGGGATGCGCGGGGAGTGGATGTCGTAGACGCCGGGTCCGGCCTCGCGGGGGTAGCCGTGGGCGGCCAGTTCGCGGGCGACCTGCATGTGGGAGCGGGCGGCCTCCAGGCTGATGACGTCGGCGTCGAGGTCGTCGATGGCCTGGACGATGTCACCGAACTCCGCGTAGCACATGTGGGTGTGGATCTGGGTGTCCGGCCGCACCCCGGCGGTGGCGAGGCGGAAGGACTCCGTCGCCCATTCCAGGTACGCGGCGTGCTCGGCGGCCCGCGGCGGCAGCGTCTCGCGCAGCGCGGGCTCGTCCACCTGGATCACCGAAGTGCCGTTCGCCTCCAGGTCGTTCACCTCGTCGCGCAGGGCGAGAGCGACCTGGCGGGCGGTGTCGCCGAGCGGCTGGTCGTCACGGACGAAGGACCAGGCGAGCATGGTGACCGGCCCGGTGAGCATGCCCTTGACGGGGCGTTCGGTCAGCGCCTGGGCGTACGCGGTCCAGCGCACCGTCATCGGCTCGGGGCGCGAGATGTCCCCGGCGAGGACGGGCGGGCGGACGTAGCGGGTGCCGTACGACTGCACCCAGCCGTGCTGGGTGGCGAGGTAGCCGGTGAGCTGTTCGGCGAAATACTGCACCATGTCGTTGCGTTCGGGCTCGCCGTGCACCAGGACGTCGATCCCGGCCTTCTCCTGAAAGGAGAGGACCTCGCGGATCTCGTCCTTGATGCGCTCCTCGTACCCGGCCTCGTCGATCCGCCCCGCCCGCAGATCGGCGCGCGCGGTGCGCAGTTCGGTGGTCTGCGGGAACGAGCCGATGGTGGTGGTCGGCAGCAGCGGCAACCCGAGGTGCGCCCGCTGGGCGAGCGTCCGCTCGGCGTACGGCTGGGAGCGGCGGCCGTCCGCGTCGGTGATGGCCGCCGTACGGGCGCGTACGGCCGGGTCACGGGCGATGACGGCGTCGGTGCGGGAGGCCAGGTCGGCGCGGTTGGCGGCGAGTTCGGCCGTGATGGTGTCCGTGCCGGCGGACAGACCGCGGGCCAGGACGACGATCTCCTCGGTCTTCTGCTTGGCGAAGGCGAGCCAGCGGGCGATCTGCGGGTCGATGTCGCGCTCGGCGTCCGCGTCCAGCGGGACGTGCAGCAGGGAGCAGGAGGCGGAGACGTCGACCCGGTCGGCGAGGCCGAGGAGGGTGCCGAGGGTGGTGAGCGACTTCTCGTAGTCGTTGATCCAGATGTTGCGGCCGTTGACGACACCGGCGACCAGCCGCTTGCCGGGCAGTCCCCCGGCCGCCGCGAGGTCGTCGAGGTTGCCCGCGCCGGACTCGGTGAAGTCGAGCGCCAAGCCGTCGACGGGGGCCTTGGCCAGGACTCCCAGCGCTTCGCCGAGCCGCCCGAAGTAGGAGGCGACCAGTAGCTTCGGCCGGTCGGCGAGTCCACCGAGCTCGCGGTAGGCGCGGGCGGCGGCGTTCAGCTCGGCCGGGGTGCGGTCCTGGACGAGGGCGGGCTCGTCCAGCTGGACCCATGCGGCGCCGGCCGCACGCAGGTCGGCGAGGACCTCCGCGTACACCGGAAGCAGCCGGTCCAGCAGGGTCAGCGGCTCGAAGTCCGGTGCCACGCCGGGGGCCGCCTTGGCGAGCAGGAGGTAGGTGACGGGGCCGACCAGCACCGGGCGCGGGGTGTGGCCGAGCGCGAGGGCTTCGCCGAACTCGGCGACCTGCTTGGCCGAGTCGGCGGTGAACACCGTGTCCGGCCCCAACTCGGGCACCAGATAGTGGTAGTTGGTGTCGAACCACTTCGTCATCTCCAGCGGAGCGACGTCCTGCGTGCCCCGGGCCATGGCGAAGTAACCGTCGAGGGCGTCGGTGCGGACCGCGTCACGGTGCCGCTCGGGGACAGCGCCGACCATGACGCTGGTGTCCAGGACATGGTCGTAGTACGAGAAATCACCGGTCGGCACTTCGTGGACTCCGGCCTCGGCAAGCTGCTGCCAGGTACCCCGGCGCAGGTCGGCGGCGGTCTGCCGGAGGGCGTCCGCGGTGACGCGGCCCTTCCAGTAGCCCTCGATGGCCTTCTTCAGTTCACGGTTCTGTCCCTGGCGGGGGTAGCCGTACACGGTGGCCCGTGCTGCCGCGGCTTCGGGCTTCGCTGTCACGTGACTCTCCTTCGCGAGCGTGTCTGCGGTGCAGATCCCGGGACGGGACGCGGACGCGAAGGAACGACGCGCCGGGCGGACACCGGGACACGGAGAACCGTGTCCGTCCACCTGACGGTTGCGCCGACCCGCCCACGAGGTCACCGGGAACTCCGCACGCGAACGGTCGCGTGCGGGCAACGGGCAGGTCTTCGGACTCGCGGGCACGTCTGCCGGGGCAGACACCTACTGGCCGTCGCTTCCCAGACCCGGCCGGGCCCAGTGCGTATGACGGCGGTCGTTCCCACTCACCGCTGCGGGGCAGTCCCGGATTCCCACCGGGTTCCCTCTTACGACACCCTGTCCGGCTGACAGGGCGAACCAGCTGCACCGGCCACCCTAAGGGGACGACCGCCGGGCGCACACCGTTGTTCAGACTTCGGACGGTGATGTGGGACACGGGATCGGTTCCGCCGCCTTCCGGTCGGCGCTTTCCGGTGGCCCGCCACGCCGTTGCGCGCCCGGCAGCATCGCCGCCGGGACCAGCGCGAGCGCGGCCGTCGCCGCGAGCACCAGGAGCGCCGTCCGCAGGGCCACCGGCGGTCCGAGCCGGTCCGGCGGGTAGACCTGGCGCAGCAGGGCCAGTGTCGCCGGCTGCAACAGGGCCCCGAACACTCCCTGTACGGCGCGCAGCGCGATGACCCAGCCGATCGAGGGCGCCGCGGCGATGCCCGCGGACGCGGCCCCGAAACCGAGGGATCCGATCAGGAGGAGGCGGCTGTGGCCGTAGCGGTCCCCGAGGCGTCCGGCGAGGACGAGGAGACTCGCCCCCGCCAGGAGGTATGCCGTACTCGTCCACTGGACCTGGGCGAGGGTCGCGGAGAGGTCGCGCTGGAGGCTGGGCTGAGCCACCATGAGGACGGAACCGTCGAGCGCGACGATCATCGCCCCGGCGACACTGCGCGCGAGGGCGAGCCGAGGCCGTACCGGGGCTGCCGCGGGGGCGGTCACGGGTTCGCCGGTCCGAGGTGGGCGTCGACGGTCCGGGCGATGAGCGGAGCGAGGCTCTCGTGGCGTGCGCGTCGCCCGGTGCGGGGACGCCGAGGGTGAGGGAGAGGCTCCCCCAGCTCCACAGTTGGGCGATGCCGTGGACGTTCGCCCAGAAGACGGCGGCCACGGCGGCGGGGGCGTCCTCGGGGCGCGGAGCCACGGCATCCGGGGCGCTCCCGGGCCCGGGCCCGGGCGGCCTTGCCCGGACGGCGTCCTGCCGGTGGCGGGCGATCAGCGCGACGACCGACGCGACATCGGGAGGGTCTTGTCCCGCAGTCTGGGCAGTTCGTCTGCCCCGTCTGCATCGCCCCGCTCTCCAGCAGGTCATGACGGGACATCAGCTCGAACATCGGGCGGTGCTCGACGGCGAATCCGACATAGGCCTCGGCGAGGCGGCACACCTGTGTACGCGGATCCCCGGCCGGGTCGACGGCCGCGTCGAGCCGGTCCTTCAACGCGTCGAACCCGCGCCCCCCGACGGCGGAGAGCAGCGAGCGGTGGGTCGGGAAGTAGCGGCGCGGGGCGCCGTGCGAGACCCCGGCGCGCCGGGCGATCTCCCGCAGCCCCAACGCCCGATCCCCTCGGTCGCCAGCATGTCGGCGCCGACGTCCACCAGTCGCTCCCGCAGAGGGGCTTCGTCTCCCATGAGGAACTTCCAGCACCATCGAGTAGACACTGACTACTCGATGGCGGGCGACGCACGTTCCCCGACCGTTCGACTGTTCGCCACCCCTTTCCTGACCCTCGGTCAGGTCGCTCGTCTCGACTGTGCGGAGGCAGTGACCCAGATGTAACCGAATGGCGTAGAGAACGCGGAACCACGGAGCGTCACAAGCCGTTCTTCTTCCCACTACACGGCCGCCGACCCGCGGCGAGGCCGACCGAGGAAAGGAACATCGCCCTATGAAGAAGACAGTCGGGTGGGCCCAGGACGGCGACGACTGGACGATCACCGTGAACGGCACGCTGTATCGCGCGATCGAACGGCCCACGGACGGCCGGGTGCACAACTACCTGGTGCGGGGCGACGACCTGACCGCCGAATGCCCGAGCCTGGGGCACGGACTCGGCGTGATCCGGGCGCACGAGACCCGGCGCTGACACCCCACCGGTCCGACGACGAGGTGCGGAGGCCCCCGCCGCCCGCGCCTCGACTCGGCCCCTAGAGGTTGTCGTCCGGCGCCCGGCGCAGCAGGTAGGTGTCCATGATCCAGCCGTGCCGTTCGCGGGCCTCGGCGCGGAGGCGGCTGATCTCACCGGCCACCTCGTCGAGCGGGCCGGAGACCAGGATCTCGTCGGGGGTGCCGATGTACGCGCCCCAGTGGATCCACAGGCCCCTGCCCGTCAGATGGGTGAAGCTCTCGTGGCCGTCGAGCATCACGACGATGTCGCCGTCGTCCTCGGGGAAACCCTGCGCCAGCCGCCTGCCCGGGGTGATGTGGACGGGGCGGCCCACCTGGTTCAGGGTGACGCGGTGCCGGGCGGCGAGGGCGGAGACGCTGCTGATGCCGGGGATCACCTCATGGCCGAATTCCACCGTGCCGCGCGCCCGGATGTCGTCGAGGATCGCGAGCGTGCTGTCGTACAGGGCCGGGTCGCCCCAGACCAGGAAGGCTCCGTACTGCCCCGGTGCGAGCTCCTCGATGATCAGGCGCTCGCAGATGTCGGCGCGCCGCTGCCGCCAGTCGTGCACGGCCGAGGTGTAGCGCCCGGCGTCCTGCTGGGTGCGGTCGCGCCACGGGTCGTCGGCCTCCACCACGCGGTACGGGCCGGTGAGGTGTTCGTCGAGGATGTCGCGCCGCAGCCGGGTCAGGGACTCCTTCTCCTTGCCCTTGCCGAGCACGAAGAAGACGTCGGCCCGGCGCATGGCCTTCACCGCGGCCAGGGTCAGGTGGTCGGGATCGCCGGCGCCCATGCCGATGACGAGGATGTGCCGGGGTGCGTCGCTCATTCCAGCCATGTCTGCCATGTCGGCCGATCATGCCAGGGGCGGGGCGGGGTGGACTTACTAGGGCGCCCAACGATGTATCAGTCCCCACGCGCACCGACGCATGAGCGGGGGATGATCGACGCCCCCGCGCGCGTTATAGCCGGATGTGTCCGGCTCATCACCGAGCCGGGCAGAGAGATTCCGAGCTGGAGGCGGTGCTGTGCACGGTGAGTACAAGGTTCCCGGCGGCAAGCTGGTCGTGGTGGACCTGGAGGTGGCGGGCGGGGCGCTGCGGAACGTCCGGGTCGCCGGGGACTTCTTCCTCGAACCCGACGAGGCGATCCTCGCGATCGACGCGGCGCTGGAAGGCGCTCCGGCCAACACCGACTCCGCCGGGCTCGCGGCCCGGATCGAGGCGGCGCTGCCCGACTCCACGGTGATACTCGGGCTGAGCGCGGAGGGCGTCGCCATCGCCGTACGCCGGGCGCTCGCGCAGGCCACCGAGTGGAGCGACTACGACTGGCAGCTGATCCACGAGGCCCCGCAGTCGCCCGCGCTGCACATGGCGCTGGACGAGGTCATCACCGCCGAGGTGGCGGCGGGGGTGCGGCCGCCGACGCTGCGGGTCTGGGAGTGGGACTCCCCCGCTGTGATCATCGGCAGCTTCCAGTCGCTGCGCAACGAGGTGGATCCGGCGGGTGTGGAGCGGCACGGCGTGGACGTCGTGCGCCGGATCTCCGGCGGCGGCGCGATGTTCGCCGAGCCCAGCTCCACCATCACGTACTCGCTCGCCGTCCCGCAGGCACTGGTGTCGGGGCTGTCCTTCGCCGACAGTTACGCCTACCTGGACGACTGGGTCCTCGAAGCACTCGCGGACATGGGCATCAAGGCCTGGTACCAGCCGCTCAACGACATCGCCACCGAGGTCGGCAAGATCGCGGGGGCCGCGCAGAAGCGGGTGGTCGGGCCGGACGGCGGGCCGGGGGCCGTGCTGCACCACGTGACGATGGCGTACGACATCGACGCCGACAAGATGCTGGAGGTGCTGCGCATCGGCAAGGAGAAGATGTCGGACAAGGGCACCCGGTCGGCGAAGAAGCGGGTGGACCCGCTGCGGCGGCAGACCGGCCTGCCGCGCCAGGTGGTGATCGAGCGCATGATCGAGTCGTTCCGCAAGCGGCACGGCCTGGCCCGGGGCAGCGTGACGGCCGCCGAGCTGGCGCGCGCCGAGGAGCTCGTACGGACCAAGTTCGCCACGCCGGAGTGGACGGCCCGGGTGCCGTAGGAACCCCTCGGCGGGCGGGCGCCGCCGCATACTGGGTCGTATGGACAAGACAGCGTCCGGCTCCGGAGTGCGGGAACGGCTCGGCAGGAGCCTGTTCGCCCGGGTGGCGGGGCCTTCCGGGCCGGAGAACCGGGCCCGGATCCACAACACCCCAGGCCCCCGCTGGTTCGGCCCGGACCGGCCGGTGCGCCGGGTGCACGGGGACGCGTCCATGTTCATCGGCGGGCTGCGCGCCCTGCTCCTCCAGTCGCTGCACCCGCTCGCCATGGCCGCCGTCGCCGGCCACTCGGGGTTCAAGGGCGATCCGTGGGGGCGGCTCCAGCGGACCAGCACGTTTCTGGCGGTGACCACGTTCGGCACGGCCGAGCACGCCCAGGAAGCCGTCGACCGCGTACGGTCCGTGCACGAGGGAGTGCGGGGGATCGCGCCCTCCGGGGAGCCGTACCACGCGGCGGATCCACATCTGCTGTGCTGGGTGCACGTCGCCGAGGTGGACAGCTTCCTGCGGGCCCATCAGCGGTACGGGGCACGGCCGTTGGACGGTGCCGGGTGCGACGGCTACATCCACGACATGGCGACGGTGGCGCACGCCCTCGGCGTCCCCGACCCGCCGCACGACCGGACGGAACTGGCAAAACGCATCGCCGCCTACCGCCCGGAGCTGCGCGCCACCCGGGAGGCCCTGGACGCGGCCCGCTTCATCCTTCTGCACCCGCCGCTGCCCTGGCCGGTCCGTCCCCCGTACGCCGTACTCGCCGCAAACGCCGTGGCCGCGCTCCCGCCGTGGGCCCGGGAGCCGTTGCGGCTGCCCCGGGTGCCGGGGGTCGAGGAGGTCTGCGTGCGGCCCGCCGGGAAGGCGCTGACCAGGACCATCCGATGGGCGATGACCCCGCCTGCGGGAGGCTGAGGACCGCCCGGGTGCCGATGGCCGCCACGGGCAGGACGATGGAGGGGACCGTACGCGGGGGGCCCACGACGGGAGACCCCGGTGGCACGCAGCGAATCGACGGACGTCCTGGTGGTGGGCGCGGGCCCGGTCGGCCTGACGCTGGCCGTCGAGTTGCGGCGGGCGGGGGTGGCCTGCCGGATCGTGGACCGGCTGCCCGCCCGGCTGCCGTACGCCAAGGCGGTGGGCATCCAGCCGCGCACCCTGGAGCTCTTCGAGCGGATGGGCCTCGTGCGGGAGGTGCTGGACGCGGCGGTCCCGATGCGCGGGCAGCTGAGTTACGTGAACGGGGCCGAGCAGGGCCGGATCGAGCTGGCCCTGCCGCCCGAGGTGCCGTACGGCTTCGCCGCGCTGCCGCAGTGCGACACCGAACGCCTTCTGGAGGAGTTCCTCGGGCGCCGGGGCACCGGGATCGAGCGTTCGACCGCGCTGGTGGCGTTCGCCCAGGATCCCGCCGGAGTGACCAGCCGACTCACGACCGCGGCCGGCGTCGAGGAGGAGGTCCGGTCCCGGTTCCTGGTCGGGTGCGACGGGGCGCACTCCGTGGTGCGCAAGGGGCTCGGGCTCACCTTCGAGGGCGGTGCGTTCCCGGAGGAGTACATGCTCGCCGATGTGGAGGTGGGGTGGGATCTGCCGCCCGGGTACGGGGTGCGCTCGATGCACCGCGGCGAGGACGGGGCGGTCGACGATCTGCTGGTCTGCATCCCGCTGCCGGGGAACGGCCGCTACCGGATGTCAATGCTGGTGCCGCCTGAGCTGTCCGCCGCGCGGCAGGTGGAGGCGACCGGTCCTGCGGGCGGCGGGGACGGGGTGGCGCACGGCCTGGAGGGCGGCACGGCCCCCGGCCTCGCCGACATCCAGAAGGTCCTGGACCGGCTGGCGCCGGAGCCGGTGACCGCGTCCGCGCTGCGCTGGTCGTCGGTGTTCCGGATCAGCCACCGGCTGGTGGACCGGTACGGGGAGGGCCGGGTGTTCGTCGCCGGGGACGCGGCGCACATCCATCCGCCGACCGGCGCCCAGGGCATGAACACCGGGATCCAGGACGCCTGCAACCTGGCGTGGAAGCTGGCCCTGGCCGTCGGGGACGCGGCGCACCCGCACCTGCCGGCCAGTTACGACGCGGAGCGGCACCCGGTCGGCGAGGAGGTGGTGGGCCGGACCGTCCGGCACGCCGCCGAGGGGGTGCAGGCGGACCCGACGGACGTGGAGACGCTGCTGCTGCGCGAGGCCCAACTCCTCGTCGGCTACCGGGAGAGCCCGATCGTGACACCGCTGCCTCCGGGCGACGAGGCCGCGCTCCGGCCGGGCGACCGGGCCCCGGACTGCGGCGGACTCACCGGGGACATCGCCGCCTACCCGGTGCGGCTCTACGACCTGCTGCGCGGGCGCGGTCACATCCTGCTGGGGTACGGCCACCACCCGGCCGGTGACGTGCCCGCCGATCTCGCAGCGGCGGCACGGGATTTGACCGGCGGCCGGATGGAGACGCACTGGGTCCTGCCCGCCGACGCCCCGGGCGGGGCGACGGGGTTCCCGCATCACCACGACAGCCGGGGCGAGTTCGCGCTCCGGTACGGGGCCGGCGAGGGCGCGGCGTTCGTCGTACGCCCGGACGGGTATCTGACCGCCTGCCTCCGTCCGCCGACGGTGGGCGGACTGAAGGAGGCGCTGGCGAAGGTCTTCGGGCCGTGAGGGCGCGAAAGCCCCGCTGCGGACGGGACCTTGGAGGTTGACCGCGGTCCTGGCGCAGCGGGGCGGCCGACGTTCGACGGCCCTGTCGACTACTTCGGCATCAGCACGGTGTCGATGATGTGGACCGTGGCGTTGGCGGTGGGCACGTTGCCGCAGACCACGTTGGCGGTGTCGTTGACCTTGTAGGACTCGCCGGAGCCCGAGGTGGTGAGCGTGCTCTTCTCCAGGGTGTCGTAGGTGCCGCTCTCCAGCTGCTGCGGGGCCAGCTTCTCGCCCACGACGTGGTAGGTGAGGATCTTGGTGAGCATCGCCTTGTCGGCCAGGACCGCGTCCAGGTCGGCCTTCGGGATCTTGGCGAAGGCATCATTGGTCGGCGCGAACACGGTGATGTTCTGGGCGTTGTTGAGGGTGTCGACCAGGCCGGCCTTCTTCACGGCGGTGACCAGCGTGGAGAGTTCGGGGTTGTTGGACGCGGCGGTGGCGACCGGGTCCTGGGCCATGCCGTCGAAGCTGCCCGCGCCGTCCTTCGGGACGGTCGCACAGGCCGGGCCGAACGGCTTGTCGGTCGTGGCGTCGTCACCGGCGGCCGGCTTCGACTCCTCGGGGGTCGATCCCGCAGCGGAGGAGCTGTCGGACGCCTTGTCCGAGCTGTCATCGGAGCAGGCGGCGAGCGACAGGGGGAGCAGTACGGCGGCGACGACGGCGACGGCTGCACGGCGGTGGCGAAGGGCGTTCATGGAACTCTCCTGAATGGTCGGAAGGGGGATGCGCATCGGTAGGTGAAATGAACTGGTCGGGATGGCGGGTGGAGATGGTTGGTGGGGATGGGAGGTCTGTTGGGGTCAGTCGACGGTGACCACGACGGAGTGCCAGCCGCTCGCACCGTCGGGGACGGTCTTGGTGCGCTTCTCGGTCTGGACCTCGCCCGTGCGGTCGGTGGCGCGGACGGTCAGGGTGTGACCGCCGGGCGTCGCCTTCCACGGGTAGGACCACTGCCGCCAGGTGTCGACGGTGTCCTGCTCGGCCAGTTGGGCCGGGCGCCAGGGGCCGTCGTCCACGCGGATCTCGACCTTCTCGATCCCGCGGTGCTGGGCCCAGGCCACCCCGGCGACCATGACCGTGCCGGCCTCCGGGCGGCCGAAGGGTTTGGGGGTGTCGATCCGGGACTGGGTCTTGATCGGGGCCTCGCGGGCCCACTCGCGCTTCACCCAGTACGCGTCGTACGTGTCGAACGTGGTGAGCTCGATGTCCTCGATCCACTTGCAGGCCGAGACGTACCCGTACAGGCCGGGCACGAGCATGCGGACGGGGAACCCGTTGACGAAGGGCAGCGGTTCACCGTTCATGCCGACGGCGAGCATCGCGTCCCGGCCGTCCATGACGTCCTCGACGGGGGTGCCGAGCGTCATGCCGTCCACCGAGCGGGCGATGATCTGGTCCGCCTTTCCGCCCCGGGACGGCGGCTTGACGCCCGCCTCCTTGAGCAGGTCGGCGAGGCGTACGCCGATCCACCGGGCGTGGCCGATGTAGGGGCCGCCGACCTCGTTGGAGACGCAGCAGAGGGTGATCTCGCGTTCGATCAGGGGCCGGTTCAGCAGGTCCTGGTAGGTGAACTCCAGGTCCTGGCGTACGCCTTCGCCGTGGATCCGCAGCCGCCAGCTGTTCGCGTCGACCTTGGGGATCACCAGGGCGGTGTCGACCCGGTAGAACTTGTCGTTGGGCGTGGTGAACGGGGGGAGGCCGGGAACCCGCAGCTGCGCTCCCGCCGGGGTCGGCCGGGCGGGCGAGGCCGGGGTGGGCAGCGTGACGGCCTCACGGGAGGCGACGGCGTCCTGGGCGCTGCGGCCGTTGAGCGTCCGGCCGACCGCTCCGGCGGCGGTGGAGGCGGCGGCCGCCGCGGTGGCGGCGATGAGGAAGCCGCGCCGGTCCCAGCCACCCTCGTCGTCCTGTTCCTCCCCCGCGCTTTCCTCCCCCGCGATCCGGCGCGGCCGGGTGAGCGTGCCGACGAGGACGTACAGGAGGATCGCCCCGGCCGCCGTGCCGGCCAGCGACGGCAGCCCGTCCACCACACCGGTGGAGTCCGGGCGGCTGACGGCCGAGGCGGCGCCGACCACACCGAACGCGAGGACGGCGGCGGAGCCGGTACGACGGTGGCGCAGCGCCAACAGGCCGACGGCGACCGCGAAGAGGGCGAGGGTGACGACGATGCCCAGTTGCAGGACGAACTTGTCGTTCTCGCCGAAGTTCCGGATCGCCCAGTCCTTCACCCCGGCGGGCGTCCGGTCGATGGCCGCTCCGCCGACCGCTGTCACGGGGCTCGCCTCCGGCCTGACGGCCGTCGAGACGAGTTCGGCGACGGTCAGGGCGGCGAATCCCGCCAGCAGTCCGCTCAGGGCTGCGAGCGTGCCGCGGGTCAGGGCTGTCCGGGTGATCCTCACGGTGGTCATTCGGAGCCGTGGGACCGGCGGATTGGTCCGATTCCGGATCGGCCCGGAACGCGAACCGCCCCGGCGGGCGCGGGGCCTGCCGGGGCGGAGCGATAAAGCGGTCATGCGGTCATGCGGTGAAGCGGACTGCGAAGGGTCACGCGAGGGACGCGATCGCCTGGTTGAACGTGGCGGACGGGCGCATGACCGCCGCGGCCTTGACCGGGTCGGGCTGGAAGTAGCCGCCGATCTCGGCCGGGGAGCCCTGCACCGCGATCAGCTCGGCGACGATGGTCTCCTCCTGCTCGGACAGGGTCTTGGCGAGCGGCGCGAACGCCTCGGCGAGCTTGGCGTCGTCGGTCTGCTGCGCCAGCTCCTGGGCCCAGTAGAGGGCCAGGTAGAAGTGGCTGCCGCGGTTGTCGATGCCGCCGAGGCGACGGCTCGGGGACTTGTCCTCGTTGAGGAAGGCGCCGGTCGCCCGGTCCAGGGTGTCGGCGAGGACCTGGGCCCGCGCGTTGTCCGTGGTGGTGGCCAGGTGCTCGAAGCTGACCGCGAGAGCCAGGAACTCGCCCAGGCTGTCCCAGCGCAGGTAGTTCTCCTTGACGAGCTGCTGGACGTGCTTGGGGGCCGAGCCGCCCGCACCGGTCTCGAAGAGGCCGCCGCCGTTCATCAGCGGGACGACGGAGAGCATCTTCGCGCTGGTGCCGAGCTCCAGGATCGGGAAGAGGTCGGTGAGGTAGTCACGCAGCACGTTGCCGGTGACGGAGATGGTGTCCTCGCCGCGGCGGATGCGCTCCAGGGAGAAGGCAGTGGCCTCGACCGGGGACTTGATGGAGATGTCCAGGCCGTCCGTGTCGTGGTCGGCGAGGTACGTCTTCACCTTGGCGATCAGGTTGGCGTCGTGCGCGCGGGTCTCGTCCAGCCAGAACATGGCCGGGTTGCCGGTGGCGCGGGCGCGGGTGACAGCGAGCTTGACCCAGTCCTGGATCGGCAGGTCCTTGGTCTGGCACATCCGGAAGATGTCGCCGGCGCCGACGGCCTGCTCCAGCACGAGCGCGCCGCTCGCGTCGACGACGCGCACGGTGCCGGTGGCGGGGATCTCGAAGGTCTTGTCGTGGCTGCCGTACTCCTCGGCCTTCTGCGCCATCAGACCGACGTTGGGCACCGAGCCCATCGTGGCCGGATCGAAGGCGCCGTTGGCGCGGCAGTCGTCGATGACGACCTGGTAGACACCGGCGTAGCTGCTGTCCGGGAGGACGGCGATGGTGTCGGCCTCGTCGCCGTCCGGGCCCCACATGTGACCCGAGGTGCGGATCATGGCGGGCATGGAGGCGTCGACGATGACGTCGCTGGGGACGTGCAGGTTGGTGATGCCCTTGTCGGAGTCGACCATCGCGAGGGCGGGGCCCTCGGCGAGCTCGGCCTCGAAGGACGCCTGGATCTCGGCGCCGACGTCCGGCAGCGAGCCGAGGCCCTTGAGGATGCCGCCCAGGCCGTCGTTGGGGGTCAGGCCGGCGGCGGCGAGCTGCTCGCCGTACTTGGCGAAGGTGTTCGGGAAGAAGGCGCGGACCGCGTGGCCGAAGATGATCGGGTCGGAGACCTTCATCATGGTGGCCTTGAGGTGCACGGAGAACAGCACGCCCTCGGCCTTGGCGCGGGCGACCTGCGCGGTGAAGAACTCGCGCAGCGCGGCGACGCGCATGACGGCCGCGTCGACGACCTCGCCCTTGAGGACGGGTACGGACTCGCGGAGCACGGTGGTGGCGCCGTCGTCGCCGTGCAGCTCGATGCGGAGCGTGCCGTCCTCGGCGATGACCGCGGACTTCTCGGTGGAGCGGAAGTCGTCGACGCCCATGGTGGCGACGTTCGTCTTCGAGTCGGCCGTCCAGGCGCCCATGCGGTGCGGGTGGGCCTTGGCGTAGTTCTTGACGGAGGCGGGGGCGCGGCGGTCGGAGTTGCCCTCGCGCAGCACCGGGTTCACGGCGCTGCCCTTGACCTTGTCGTAGCGGGCGCGGACGTCCTTGTCCTCGTCGGTGCGCGGGTCGTCCGGGTAGTCCGGGAGCGCGTAGCCCTGCTCCTGGAGCTCGGCGATGGCGGCCTTGAGCTGCGGGATCGAGGCCGAGATGTTCGGCAGCTTGATGATGTTCGCGCCGGGCGTCCTGGCCAGCTCGCCCAGCTCGGCGAGTGCGTCATCGATACGCTGCTCGGCCTTCAGCCGCTCCGGGAAACTGGCGATGATCCGGCCCGCGAGGGAGATGTCACGGCGCTCGACCGTGACGCCTGCGGTCGAGGCGTAGGCCTCAATCACGGGCAGGAACGAGTACGTCGCCAGGGCAGGGGCCTCGTCGGTGTGCGTATAGATGATGGTCGAGTCAGTCACCGGGTGCTCCGCTCCACGTCTGCAACATTGCTTGACATCAAGATATCTCTTCGCGGGGCGGGGCTCCACAAGGCCCCCGCACGGCTTTACGCACCGTGGCGCGTCGGAACCCCGGGGTCCGGCCGTCGCCGCCCCACGACCGGGGCTCGACCAGCCTGGACTGACCACCATGTGGACGGCGATCTGCTCGTTGCTGAGACCGCGTGCCACCAGCGCGGTGACCTCGCGCTCACGGCGGGTGGGGGCCTCCAGGCCCGGGGCGGTGGAGGGGTCCGGCGGGCGGGCGACGGACTCGCCGATCAGCCGGCGGGTGATCGCGGGCGAGTGGAGGCGGAGCTGACGGAGGCCGCCCGGGCGGTGTGGGCGTGGAGCCTCAAACCAGCGGGCCGGCCGGTGTGAGGGTGGGGCCTCGGACCGGCGGGCCGGCCGGTGTGGGCGTGGGACCTCGTACCAGCGGGCCGGGCGGTGTGGGCGTGGGACCTCGTACCAGCGGGCCGGGCGGTGTGGGCGTGGGACCTCGTACCACCGGGCCGGGCGGTGTGGGCGTGGGACCTCAGGCCGGTGGCCGGTGCTCGTGCCAGCGCCGGTCGTCCTCCAACTGGGCGGCGAGCGCGATCAGCCGTTCCTCGCTGCGGGAGGGGCCGAGCAGCTGGGCCCCGACCGGGAGGCCGGAGCGGGTGAAGCCGGCCGGGACGTTCACCCCGGGCCAGCCGAGGACGTTCCACGGCCAGGCGTAGGGGCAGGCGGCCGTCATCGCGAGGTCGGTGCGCCAGGCGCTCAGGTCGTCGAACCTGCCGATCCGCGGCGGCGGGGCGGCCGTGGTCGGGGTGAGGAGCACATCGAACCCGGAGGCGTCGAAGAGGGCGCCGATCCTGCGGTGCTGGCGCACTTCGCGGGCGCGGGCGGCCCTGACCACCCGCCCGCCCAGCCGCGTCCCGGTCCGCAGCGCGCTGCGGGTGCGCGGGTCGAGCAGGGCCGGTTCGGGGTGCCGGGCGGCGAATTCGGCGATGCCCGCCGTGGCGCGGGGCACGAACGCGAGGCCGATCAGCCCGTACCGGGGGCGGGCCTCCTCGACGTGGTGGCCGAGCCGGGCGAGGGTGTCGGCGAGCGCGGTGACGGCCCGGCGCACCTCGGGGTCCGGTCCGGCGCCGGTGAGGGTGAGCGGGGGACGCCAGGCCAGCGCGATGCGCAGGCGGCCCGGGTCGCGGCGGGCGGCGTCGGCGGCGCGCACGGCGGGCGGGCGGTGGAAGTCCTCGGGGTGGGCCCCGGCGACGGCGTCCAGCAGCAGCGCGGCGTCGGCGACCGTACGGGCGAGGGGGCCGTTCACGGTGAGGCCCTGGAAGGCGTCGCTGTGCGGGTGGACCGAGACGCGTCCGCGCTGCGGTTTGATGCCGACGAGGTGCGTCCACGCGGCGGGGATGCGGACGGATCCGGCGCCGTCCGAGCCGAGGGCGACGGGGACGAGCCCGGCGGCGACGGCGGCGGCCGATCCCCCGGAGGAGCCGCCCGGGGTGTGCGCGGTGTTCCACGGGTTGCGGGTGGCGCCGAAGCCGGGGCCCTCGGTGAAGGGCCACTGGCCCAGTTCGCAGGAGTTGGTCTTGCCGACGACTACGGCTCCGGCGGCGCGCAGTCGGCGGACCGCCTCGCTGTCGGACGCGGCCGGGGGCCGTTCGCCGTCGCAGCCGAAGTGGGTGGGCAGGCCCGCCACATCGGTGTCGTCCTTGACGGCGACCGGCACGCCGAGGAGCGGCAGCCGCTCCCCCGCCGCGAGCCTGCGGTCGGCCTCCGCGGCGTCGGCGATGGCGGCTTCGGCGCGCAGGTGGCGGAAGGCGTTGAGGGTGGGCTGCGTGGCCTCGATCCGGGCGAGGGCGTCGGCCACGAGTGCGGCGGAGGTGACGGTGGCGTCGGCGAGCCGACGGGCGCTCTCCGCGAGTCCGGGCAGCGGCGGCGGAAGGGGGGCGGCCGGGCGGGGAGCACGACCGGCATCCCGTACCGCCGGGCCGGTCTGCGCGGTGGGCTCCGCTTCGGTGGGCTCCGCTGAGGACATGGGCGTGCCGCCTCCCTCGGGTCGCGGGGCCGACCGGTCGTCCCGGCTGCGCCCACACGTACTTACTGGAGGGTAACGAGAGGAGGCGACACGCTCAACCCGTCGGGCCGTTCCGGCCGTTACGGCCGTTACGGCTTTTCCGGCCGTTCCGGCTGTTCCGGCTGTTCCGGCTGTTCCGGCTGTTACTGACTACGCGCCCTGCGTCAGGGGCGTACGTGGATCTCGCCGATGCCGGTGCCGAGGCTCCCGCAATGGGCGGTGGACTGGCCGGACTCGCCGGGCCGGAGAGTGACGCGGTCGCCGTCGACGTCCGGCGACCAGCCGCAGACGAGATGGACCCAGAAGACCTGCGTCTGGCTGCCGTTGTTGCGGCAGAGGGCGAAGCCCGTGTAGTCGTCGATGGCGTGCTTGCCGGTGTCGCAGGACAGGCCGGGCGGAATCGCGGCCGGAGCCGCCGACGCGGTCGCGGTCGCCGCGGTGAACGGGACCGCCAGCGCGGCCGCCGTCGCCGTGGCGGCGAGCGCCCGCAGGGCGGACCGGGAGCGCTTCCCCGCGGCCGGGCCGCCCGTGCTCCTCGTCCCCGTGAACAGGTTCATGGTCGTTCTCCCTCGTGGTGCGTACGTGATCCCGGGCGGGATCACCGCAGCTCTGCCCACGCTCCGTGGCCGAAAACACCGCCGCGTTTCACTCTCCGTGCGCACGCCGGGCGGCGCCCCCACTCCCGGCGTACGCTCGAATGTGCCGGTCATCCTGGTTCGCACGCCCTGACCGGGGCCTTTTCGAGGAGGCGACGTGAGCGGACACCGATGGGCCGCTCGGGCGGCCGCGGGTGCGGCGGCCGTCGCTCTCACCGTCACGGGTGGCACACTCGCGCAGGCTGACGACGACATCGACGCGCTCCCCGCGGAGGAGATCGCCGAACGCGCGCGCGACGCCCTGGTCGGCGTCGGCTCGCTGCATCTGAGCGCGCGCGGCAGCACCGACGGGGCCGGGGAGGACATGAGCGTCGACCTCACACTGGACCGGGAGGGGAACTGCGCGGGCGGGGTCGACATGGGCGACGACGGTTCGGTGGAGATCGTGAAACGCGGCGACGACGTCTGGCTGAAGCCGGACGCCGCCTTCTGGAAGAACCATGTGCCGGTCGGCGGCTCCACTTTCGACGCGATCCTCGACGGCCGGTACATGAAGGCCTCGGCCGAGGACCCCCGGCTGCTGGAAGTGACCGAGATCTGCGACCTCGACACGTTCCGCAAGCTGATCACGGACAACGTCGGCACCGCCGACCTCGACTCCCTGACGAAGGGCGCGAAGACCGACGTGAACGGCGCGCCCACCGTCCCCGTGACCCGGGCGGAGGGCGGCGAGCGCCTGACGGCCTATGTGGCGGCCGAGGGCACGCCGTACCCGGTGCGCATCACCGTGCGGAACGCCGGCGAGGAAGGGACCGTGGACTTCTCCGGCTTCGACCGGCCCGTGCCCGCGGCCACTCCCTCGGCGGACGAGACGGTGGACGTCACGGCCTTGCTGGGCCGCAGCATCAAGCCCGTGTAGCGGCCTGCTGGGCCGCAGCGTCAAACCCGTGTAGCGGCCTGCTGGGCCGCAGCGTCAAACCCGTGCAGCGGAGCCTCGAACCCGTGACGCCCCGGCCGGGCGCTCAGCGGGCCGCCGAGTTCTCCCGGCGGGTCAGCGCCACGTACAGCAGCAGCGAGGAGGCGAGCCCGACCGCCCAGCCGTAGTCCGCCAGCGGCTTCAGGAACGGGATCAGTCCGTCGGCGGGGAAAGGGCCCTTGCCGGGAGCCGAGTGCGAACCGCCCACCGCGAGGACGCCGCCGACCGCGAAGGCCACCACCGCCCGCCAGTTCCAGCCGCTGCGGTACCAGTAGCGGCCGCCCGGCCGGTAGAGGTCGGGCAGGTCGAGGACGGTGCGACGGACGATCCAGTAGTCGGCGATCAGGATGCCCGCCACCGTACCGAGCAGGCCGCCGACCAGGCCCAGCCACGTGAAGATGTACAGCTCGGGCGTCTCGGTCAGCTTCCACGGCATGATGACGACCCCGATCACGCCCGTGATCAGCGCCCCGGTCCGGAAGCTGATGAACCTCGGTGCGAGGTTCGCCAGGTCGTACGCCGGTGAGACCACGTTCGCCGCGATGTTCACCGAGATCGTCGCGATCAGCACGGTGACCAGACCGAAGACGAGGCCGAAGACGTTGTCGGTCCGGGCGACGAGCTGGACCGGATCCCAGATGGCCACCCCGTACACCGCCTGCGATCCGGAGGTGACGAACACCGAGAGCAGGGCGAAGAACGTCATCGTGGTCGGCAGCCCTAGCGACTGCCCCCGGATCTGGGCGCGTTGGCCCGCGCCGAAGCGGGTGAAGTCGGGGATGTTGAGCGAGAGCGTCGACCAGAAGGCGATCATGCCCATCAGCGAGGGGAAGAAGACCGGCCAGAAGTCGGCGCCCCAGCCGAGCGCGGACGGCTGGTCCAGCAGCGGACCGAAGCCGCCCGCCTTGACCGCCACCCAGACCAGCAGGACCACCGCGCCGACCAGGACGAACGGGGCCGCCCAGTTCTCGAAGCGGCGCAGGGTGTCCATCCCCCGGTAGATGATGGCCAGTTCGAGCGCCCAGAAGAGGACGAAGCAGAGCCAGAGCGTCCAGGGCTGCCCGCCGATCTCCGCCGCGCCGGCCCAGCCGCCGAAGATCTTGCCGAGCAGCGTGAAGATGCCGACGCCGCCGATCCAGGTCTGGATGCCGAACCACGCGCAGGCGACGGCGGCCCGGATCAGTGCGGGCAGGTTGGCGCCGCGCAGTCCGAAGGAGGCGCGGGCCAGGACCGGGAAGGGAATGCCGTACTTGGGCCCGGCGTGGCCGGTGAGCAGCATCGGGGCGAGCACGATCACATTGGCGAGCGCGATGGTGAACACGGCCTGTTTCCAGTCCATGCCGAGCGCCACCAGGCCGGAGGCGAGCAGCCAGGACGGGATGTTGTGGGCCATGCCGATCCACAGGGCCGCGAAGTTGTACGTCGTCCAGGTGCGCCGCTCCACGGGGACGGGCAGCAGGTCGTCGTTGGCGAAGCGGGGGTCGTCGGGGACGTGTCCGGGGGCGAGTTCGACCCGGCCGGAGGCGGCCGGGCCGGGTATCGCGTCGTGCGGGGAGGACGGTGGGGTGGGTGGTTCCGGTGGAGTCGGCGGGGTGGGTGGGACGGTGGCGGTCATGGCGGCGGAGCCCTTCGCTCGGGAGCGGTGCCGTGCGGGGCGGTGCGGTGCGGTGCGGTTCAGTGGGGGGCGGTTCAGTGCCGTGGGGGGTGCGCGTCCCAACAGGCTTGTGGGAAAGGTCAGTCGGTGAGGGCCGGGATGATCGTGGCACCGTAGGCGTCGATGGTCGCTTCCCGGGCGTCGTGCATGTTGTACAGCGCGAACTGGTCCACGCCCATGTCCCGCAGTGCCTGGAGCTTCTCGATGTGCGCCTCGGCGGGACCGAGCAGGCAGAACCGGTCGACGATCTCGTCGGGGACGAAGGCGGTGTCCGGGTTGCCGGTGCGCCCGTGGTGGCTGTAGTCGTAGCCGGAGCGCCCGGCGATGTACGCGGTGAGCGCCTCGGGGACCAGGCCTGAGTGCTCGCCGTAACGGGCGACCAGGTCCGCGACATGGTTGCCGACCATCCCGCCGAACCAGCGGCACTGCTCCCGGGCGTGGTCGAGGTCGTTGCCGACGTAGGCGGGGGCCGCGACGCAGATGGTGACGGAGTCGGGGTCGCGTCCGGCGTCGGCCGCCGCGTCCCGTACCGCTTTGATCATCCACTCGGTGAGGAAGGGGTCGGCGAGCTGGAGGATGAAGCCGTCGGCCTTCTGCCCGGCGAGCGCCAGAGCCTTGGGCCCGTACGCCGCCATCCACACCGGCAGCCGCCCGTTCTTCACCCACGGGATCTGCACCGGCCGCCCGTCGACCGTCGCCTCCCGGCCCTCGGCGAGGTTCCGGATGACGTCGATGGCCTCGCCGAGGCGGGCCAGGGTGCCCGGCCGGCGGCCCGCGACGCGCATCGCGGAGTCGCCGCGTCCGATGCCGCAGACGGTGCGGTTGCCGTACATGTCGTTGAGGGTGGCGAAGGTGGAGGCGGTCACCTCCCAGGTGCGGGTGCCCGGGTTGGTGACCATCGGGCCCACGGTCAGCTTCTCCGTGTGCTCCAGGATGCGGCTGTAGATGACGAAGGGCTCCTGCCAGAGCACCGCCGAGTCGAAGGTCCAGCCGTAGCGGAAGCCGTTGCGCTCGGCACGCCGCATCAGGCCGACGACGGCGGAGGCGGGCGGGTCCGTCTGGAGGACGAGGCCGAAGTCCATGGCGGGTCTCCTAGTCGAGGTACTGACAGGTGGCGCGGGGGGTGTACATGCCGTGTCCGGCGCGGCCGGTGAACTTCCGCCCGTCGATGACGACTTCGCCGCGCGAGAGCACGGTCTCGACCTGACCGGTGATGCGTTTGCCCTCGTACGCCGAGTAGTCGACGTTCATATGGTGCGTCTCGGCGGAGAGGGTCTGTTCGGCGGCCGGGTCGTAGATGACGATGTCGGCGTCGGCGCCCGGGGCGATGGTGCCCTTCTTCGGGTAGAGGCCGAACATCCGGGCCGGGGAGGCGCAGGCGATCTCGATCCAGCGGCGGTGGGTGATGTGCCCGTCCACGACGGCCTGGTGCAGCAGGTCCATGCGGTGTTCGACGCCCGGCATGCCGTTGGGGATCTTGGAGAAGTCACCGCGGCCCATCTCCTTCTGGCCCGAGAAGCAGAAGGGGCAGTGGTCGGTGGAGACGACCTGGAGTTCGTTGTTGCGCAGGCCCCGCCAGAGCGTCTCCTGATGCTCCTTGGGGCGCAGCGGCGTGGAGCAGACGTATTTGGCGCCCTCGAAATCGGGCCCGGCGAGGTTGTCGGTGGAGAGGAACAGGTACTGCGGACAGGTCTCGCCGAAGACCGGGAGCCCCTTGTGGCGGGCGGCGGCGATCTCCTCCACGGCCTCGTCGGCGGAGACGTGGACGACATAGAGGGGGGCTCCGGCGACCCGGGCGAGCTGGACGGCGCGGTGGGTGGCCTCGGCCTCCAGGGCGACCTTGCGGACGTCCCCGTGGTAGCGGGGGTCGGTGTGGCCTGCGGCGAGTGCCTGTTCGACCAGGACGTCGATCGCGATGCCGTTCTCCGCGTGCATCATGATCAACCCGCCGTTGCCGGAGGCCTGTTGCATGGCGCGCAGGATCTGGCCGTCGTCGGAGTAGAAGACCCCTGGATACGCCATGAACAGCTTGAAGGAGGTGACGCCCTCGGAGACGAGCCGGTCCATCTCCTTGAGCGAGGACGGGTTCACGTCGGCGAGGATCATGTGGAAGGCGTAGTCGATGGCGCAGTTGCCGTCGGCCTTGGCGTACCAGGCGTCGAGCCCTTCGCGCAGGGACTTGCCCACGCTCTGGATGGCGAAGTCGACGATGGTGGTCGTGCCGCCCCAGGCGGCGGCCCGGGTGCCGGTCTCGAAGGTGTCGGCGGCGTACGTCCCGCCGAACGGCATCTCCATGTGGGTGTGCCCGTCGACGCCGCCCGGGATGACGTACCTGCCCGTCGCGTCGATCCGCCGGTCGGCGCTCCAGCTCTCGGCGGCGTCGGTCCCGTGGGCGGCGAGCGCGACGATCCGGCCGCCCTCGACGAGCACGTCGGCGTGGATCTCGTCGGACGCGGTGATGACCAGGCCACCGTGGATGACGGTGCGACTCATGGGATCTCCTCAACTCGGGGCGCCCCGACGGCCCTCCTGGCGTACGGGTCGGGGACGCCCCGCGCGGTTCGTGGACGTACGGGCGGGTCCGTCCGGCGGGGGTCAGCCCGCCGCGTGCAGGGCGTCCGCGAGGATCGCCGCGCCTTCCTCGGCCTCGGTGACGGTCAGGGTCAGCGGCGGGGCGATCCGGAGCACGCTGGTGCTGTGGCCGCCGCCCTTGCCGATGAGGAGGCCGCCGGCGCGGGCCGCTTCGAGGACGGCCGCGGCAGCCTCCGGGTCGGCCTCGTCGGTGCCGGGTTTCACCAGCTCGATGCCGATCATCAGGCCCCGGCCGCGCACTTCGCGCACGGCGGAGGAAGCGGCGGCGATGGAGCGCAGCCGCTCGATCAGGAGTCCGCCGACGCGCCGGGCGTTGCCCTGGAGGTCGTGTTCCAGGAGGTAGCCGAGGTTGGCGAGCGAGGCGGCCATGGTGATCGGTGAACCGCCGAACGTGGAGATGGAGTTGGCGTCGAGGCAGTTCATCACCTCGGCGCGGGCCACCACTCCCCCGACCGACATGCCGTTGCCGATGCCCTTGGCGAAGGTGAGGATGTCCGGCGGCCCGTGCTCGGCGTGCGCCTGCCAGCCCCAGAAGTGCTCGCCGGTGCGGCCCCAGCCGGTCTGCACCTCGTCGGAGATCCACAACACCCCGTGCCGGTCCAGGACTTCGCGGAACGCGGCGAACAGTCCGTCGGGCGGCGAGGTGAACCCGCCGACGCCCTGGATGGGTTCGGCGATCAGGGCCGCCGGGTTGCGGGTGTGCCCGAGGAGGTCCTCCAGATCGGCCACGCATGCCCGGATGAACGCCTCGTCGCTCAACTCGGCGTACGGGCCCCGGGTGCGGACGCCGCCGTGGACGTACAGCGTCTGGAGCGGGGACAGACTCGTGGGCGACCAGGCCTGGTTGCCGGTGATCGAGACCGTGGAGAACGACCGTCCGTGGTAGCTGTTGCGCATCGCGAGGATCTGGTTGGACCTGCGGTACGCGGTGGCGAGCAGGAGAGCCGTGTCATTGGCCTCGGTGCCGGAGGTGGTGAAGAAGACCCGGGCGTCGGGGATGCCGGAGAGGGTGGCGATCCGCTCGGCCATCTCCACCATGGGACGGTTGAGGTAGAGGGTGGAGGAGTGGATGATCCGCCCGGCCTGTTCGGCGACCGCCTTGGTCACCTCGGGCAGGGCGTGGGCGGTCATGGTGGTGAGGATGCCGCCGAAGAAGTCCAGGTAGCGGTTGCCGTCCGCGTCCCAGACGTGGCGACCCTCGCCGTGGGTCAGTTCGAGGGGGCGGCGGTAGTAGAGGGCCAGCCACTCGGGGCTGACGGCGAGGTGGCGCTCGTGCAGTCCGGTCACGGCTCCACCAGCCCGTCGTAGGCGTCGGGTCGTCGGTCCCTGTAGAAGGCCCACTGCCGGCGGACCTCCTCGATCAGGTCGAAGTCCAGGTCGCGTACGACGAGTTCCTCCTCCTTGTCGCTGGCGACCTCCCCGACGAACTGGCCGCGCGGGTCGACGAAGTAGCTCGTACCGTAGAAGTCGTTGTCGCCGTACTCCTCACGGCCGACGCGGTTGATCGCGGCGACGAAGTATTCGTTGGCGACGGCGGAGGCCGGCTGCTCCAACTGCCAGAGGTGGCTGGAGAGTCCGCGCGAGGTGGCGGACGGGTTGTACACCAACTGGGCTCCAGCGAGACCGAGTTGCCGCCAGCCCTCGGGGAAGTGCCGGTCGTAGCAGATATAGACGCCGACCTTGCCCACGGCGGTCTCGAAGACCGGCCAGCCGGCGTTGCCGGGCTTGAAGTAGAACTTCTCCCAGAACCCCTTGACCTGCGGGATGTGGTGCTTACGGTACTTGCCGAGGTAGGAACCGTCGGCGTCGATCACGGCCGCGGTGTTGTAGTAGAAGCCGGACTGCTCGATCTCGAAGACCGGGACGACGATGACCATGCCGGTCTCGCGGGCCAGGTCCTGCATGCGCTTGACGGTCGGCCCGTCGGGCACGGGCTCGGCCCAGCGGTAGTGCTCGGGCTCCTGGACCTGGCAGAAGTAGGGGGCGTTGAACACCTCCTGGAAGCCGATGATCTTCGCCCCCTGCCGGGCGGCCTCGCGCGCGTGTTCCTCGTGCTTGGCAATCATGGATTCGGTGTCGCCGGTCCAGGTCGCCTGGACGAGTGCGGCGCGTACGACGTGGGACATGAGCTGCTCCTTCGACGCGGCGTCAGAGAGCCTGCACGCGTTCTCTACGCACGTAGATCGGTGCATGGATGGAGAACGTAAGCCCGTCCGTCCGGCGGGGCAAGACCATCGCCGTGAACCGGCGGAGTCGATCATGTTTCGCACCCGACCGGTCCACAACGGACACGGCGCCGATCCTCGGTGCTCGACGCGGGGCTCAGACCCCCGGCACGCCCGCCACTCGCAGCGCGTGGACCAGGTCCCATTCCCGCTCCACCGACACCTCTCGGGCGGCCGCCAGGAGGAGCGGCAGCAGCCGGGTGCCGCCGCCGTTCCCGGCGAGCGCGGCGGCCTCCTGCGGAGTGCGGACGCGGACGAAGGCGCCGAGCAGGTCGCGCGCCTCCCGTTCCCGGCCGACCCCGTCCAGGGCGAGCACCGCCTCGGCCACCTCGGCGGCGGGGCGGGCCACTCCCTGGCGCAACAGCAGCCCGCAGTCCGCCTCCCGCCCGGCGGCGGCCAGCGCACCCGCCGCGGCGGCGAACCCCGCGGGCGGGAGCGAGGACGCCTCCCAGAGCAGGGTCGTCCAGTCGGCGGCGAGCCCGGCGCGGTGCAGGGCGAGGGCGAGCACGGGCAACCGGGGCGCGGGCCAGGCCGCGACCTCGCAGAGCACCACGTGGGCCTCACCGCTGCGGCCCTCGGCGCGCAGCCCGACCAGTTGGGCCACGGCCCCGGCGACGGCCTGCCCGGCGGCCGGATCCGGCAGGGCGTCCGGACCCGGCGGGGCGCCCTGCCCGCGGCCTCGCCCGGCGCGGCCCCGGCCGCCGTGGTCCTCCTCCGCCGCGCCGCCGAAGCGTGCCCCGCGCGGGGCGGGCACGCCTGCGCGGGGCGGCACGAGCGGTCCGGGCGCCGGCGAGAGGGCCGGACCGGCCGCCTCCTCATCGACCTCCAGACCGGCGAACCGGGCGCCTCGCGGCTTCCTGCGCCGGGGAGCGGGCGCGGGCGCGGGGGCGTCCGCCCCGGTCCCGCTCCCGGTCGCGCTGTCACCTGCGAGCCGTCCGGGGCGCGGCAATTCGGCCACCGGGGCCCGAACTTCGACCCGCGGCCCCGGGATCCTGGCGGGGGCGGCGGTCCCGGTGGGGGCGGCGGCGTCGGTGGGGGCGGCGGCCCCGAAGGACTCGGCCGTCGCGTAGGGCTCGGCACTCCCGTAGGGATCAGCGGTCCTGTAGGGCCTAGCGGCCCCGGCGGACTCGGCGACTCTGTAGGGCTCAGCGGCCCCGGCGACGCCGTAGGCCCCAGCCGCCCCGACGGCCCCGGCGGCCTCGTAGGGCTCAGCGACCCCGGCGGACTCAGCAACCCCGGCGGACTCGGCAACCCCGTAGGGCCCAGCGCCCCCGGTGGGCCCCCCAGCCGCCGAGCCCTCGCCACCCTCCCCGCCCTCCGCCCGGAACCAGCCCTCGGGTGCCGTCACCGCCGCCAGGCGCTTGCGCAGTTCCGCGCACCGGGCGGTGGCCCGTTCGTGGTCGTCGCGGGCCCAGGCCAGGGCTTCCGGTCCGGCCGGGTCCGGGTCGCCGTGCCCCGCGCCACGCAGGCGCTCCGCCGCCCGGTGCTGCTCGCGGACCATCAACTCCAGCCGGTGGACGAGCTCCTGGCGCCCGCCGGGCCGCCGGTCGTGGGTGGCGGCGGACGCGGAGTAGAGCGCGGCGGCGCGGACCGATACCTGCTCGGCGAACCTGGCGCCGTGCAGGGCCGCGAGGTCCGCGAGCAGCGACTCCACCACGTCCCAGGGCGGGATCTCCACCCCGTCGAGGCAGGACCGCATGCCCGCCGGGTCGCGCCGGGCGAAGACCCCGTACCATCCGCTGCCGGAGTCCAGGCGCGCCACCAGATCCCGCAGGTACTGCGCGAACGCCCCTACTTCGTACGCCTGCTGATGCACCGTCATCGTTGCCCTCGCCGACCGCCGACCGTCGACTGGAGCCTTCCAGTCCGGAGGCATTCGACCGCAGCCGTGTTACGGGGCGGCTACGCGCAGCTTTCGGGCGCGCTGCGGCGGGAGCGCGAGGGGGCGCGGAGGGCAGCTCAGAAGGTGATGGCGATCCCGGTGTGCGGACGCTTGCCGAGCCGGGCGACCGTGGCCGGCCAGTCGACGAGCCAGAACTTCCAGGTGTACTTGCGGGCCAGCAGCTTGCGCGCCGCACGGGTGCCGTCCTCGTCGAGGAGCCTGGCGTCGCCTTCCGCGCTCGGGGCGCCCTCGGCGATCCTGCCGCGTACGTCGCAGACGGTGACGACGACCTTGCCGTTGCTGCGGAGCCGCTTCACCTTCCACGAGTCGGAGCGCGTCCAGACGTACAGCACCTCGCCCTCGGCGGCGGCCCAGACGGGCGTGGCGACGGGCGTGCCGTTCTTCCGGTACGTGGTGAGGCTGACGTACTCGCTGCGTGCGAAGTCCTGGAGAGTCACGGGCGTGACCCTACGCCCTGGCCGTCACGGACGCCGAGCCACTACGCGATCAGCGGTGCCGCGACCGGTTCCGGCGCGCAGCGGCCGAGGATCTCGTCCATGGAGAGGCCCAGCGCCCCGGCGAGGGCGGCCACGGTGAAGAAGGCGGGCGTGGGAGCGCGGCCGGTCTCGATCTTCCGGAGGGTCTCCGCGGAGATTCCGGCGCTCGCGGCGACGGCGGCCATGCTGCGATCGCCGCGCGCCGCACGGAGCATCGCGCCGAGCCGTTCGCCGCGCAGGCGCTCTTCGGGGGTCAGAGGGGTGCGGACCATGGGGCCATCCTACTACGGGATGCCATTTCTATACCGTCATTACTATACCGCTCTGACCGGTATAGTAATGGGCATGGTGCACATCAAGACAGACACACAGATCGACGCGATGCGCGAGGCCGGCCGGGTCGTCGCGCAGATCCTGACCCGGGCGCGGGAGGCGGCGGCAGTCGGCGTGACACCCCGCCACCTGGACGAGGCGGCCCGCGAGGTGCTGAGCAAGGCCGGCGCGGCCTCCCCCTTCCTGAACTACAGGCCGCACTTCGCGCCCACCCCCTTCCCGGCCGTTATCTGCGTCTCGGTCAACGACGCGATCGTGCACGGCATCCCCTCGGCCGAGCCGCTGCGCGACGGGGACCTGGTCAGCGTGGACGCGGGCGCACTCCTGGACGGCTGGGCCGGTGACTCGGCGATCAGCTTCACCGTGGGCGAGGCCCGGTCCGCCGACACCCGGCTCATCGCCACCGCCAACCAGGCGCTGGAGGCCGGCATCGGCGCGGCCGTGGTGGGGAACCGGATCGGGGACATCGCCCACGCGATCGGCACGGTCTGCCGCGAGGCGGGCTACGGGATCATGGAAGGTTACGGCGGCCACGGCATCGGCCGGTCCATGCATGAGGACCCGTCGGTGCCGAACGAGGGACGCCGCGGGCGCGGCATGCCGCTGCGGCACGGCATGGTCCTCGCCATCGAGCCCATGCTGATCGCCGGAGGCGGCGACGAGTTCCGGCACGACGAGGACGGCTGGACGCTGCGGACGACGGACGGCAGCCAGGCAGCGCACGCTGAGCACACGGTGGCGATCACCGACGACGGCCCGCGCGTCCTGACCGCGCTGTGAGCGAGCCGCCCGTCACATGAATTCGGCGGCCGTCCGTACATGAACCCGGCGGCTGCCCGTCACATGAACCCGGCGCGCCGGGCGCTCAGTTCGGAACGCACGAGTTCGAGCAGCCGCCCGGACCAGTTGCGCCCCCGCCCCCCATTGTCGCCCCAGAAGAGGGAGTTCGCGTCGTCGTAGACGAGGGTGGCGTCGTCGGTGGCGAGGAGGATCTCCGCGAGGTCCGGGTGCTGGGTGAACTTGGTGCGGAGAAGTGCGGCCATGACCGCGCTGCGGGCGTGCTCCCAGCCGTCGTGCCGTACGGAGTCGGCGGCCAGGGCGCTCGCGGCCCAGGCGGTCTCCGCCGACGCGACGGCGGCCCGCTCGGCGGGATCGGCGACCGACAGGGCCCAGTAGGCGTGGGCGACCGAGGGGTAGAGCGTGCCGTCCACGTCGATGGGCGCGGGGTAGTCGTTGCGCAGGGCCACCTTGCCGGGGCTCTCGGCGCGCTGCCTCGGGTAGGAGTGCGGCAGGTGGACCGCGGGCGCGTGCGCGGTCGCCGAGCCGTCCGCGGGCTCCCGGAAAGGCAGTTCCGCGATCAGCCGTGCGCGCTCCTCGAAGTAGGCGACGGCCTCCTCGTAGGCCTCCGCCGTGATGACTCCGTCGGGGCTGCCTTCCAGCATGCCGCCCGGCCCGGCCGCCAGCGCGCGCAGCGGCTGGTCCTTGCGGTCCATGTCGCCCAGCGCGTAATGACGCTTGGTCTCCGGGACGGCGAGGTAGGCGGCGCGGACGGCGGCCCGGTTCGCCTCGGACCGGTCGGCCAGGAACGCGTCCACGGCGGCCAGGCATCTGCCGGTGGAGTCGGGGCGGCCGTTCAGCTCGTCGAGGGTGTCCCGGACCTCGGCGAGCAGCAGCTCCGGGGTGAGCCGGGCGTGCGTCTCCCCGAACGTCCACGCGGCAAGGCCGTGCGCGGACGCCTCGGCCCCTTCCGGGAGGTGGGTGGCCACCCAGCCGGTGCGGAGCTTCCGCTCGAACTCCTCGACGGTGACCAGGCCCCAGCAGTCGATGAGCCCGTCGGCGTAGATGAACAGGTCGGTGAGGTAGTACGTCCCGCCGTTGTTGATGAAGGCGTGCCGCCATGTGCCCGGTATGCGGACGCCGTCCGCCGTGCGATGGGTGATGCGTTGGCCGATCATGCGGTCATTGTGCCGGGCGGCGTCCCGCGCGGGCCCTGGTCGGCGAGGTCACCGACCGACGAACTCCCGGGCCAGCGCCGCTCCCCGGCTCTGCGCCCGGGCGCGGCTCTCGATCGGGGAGATGCGGGAGTCCTTGAACGCGATGTAGGTGACGCCGGACTCGGCGCCCCCGGTCGACGGGTCCGGGTCGATGCCCAGCGCCTTCGCCATGGCGTACGACGCCTCCCCGATGATGCCCGTGGGGCCGGTGTCGCCGATCACGCCGTACCGCACCCGGTCCCGGTACACGACCGCCACGACGCTGCCGCCGGTGAGCCCCGACTTCCGGTAGTCCCACACCTTGCTCGGGCCCGGTACGACCACATGGGGCAGTGCGGCGGAGTCGAGGGGTTCGCCGCGGGAGCTCTGGAACGCGGTCTCCGGCAGGAAGTACGGGTCGGTCTTCCGGTTGCAGGCCTTGGTCTTCCGGCCGTCGCAGTCGATGTCCATGTCCGCCTTCCAGAACACGGCGTCCCGCGTGCCGCAGACCGGAACCGTGGCCTTCGCACTGCCGCTGTCGGTGCGGTACGTGCCTTTCGAGATCCGGGAACAGGCACGGGCCTCGGCGAGCAGGTCGGCGGCGGTCACGACGCCCGCTTCCGCCTCCGGCTCCTGCGCGGGGCCGGACGCGGAAGCCGACGCGGAACCGGAACCGGCAGCGGACGCGGACGCGGGCAGCGCCGCCGCTCCGAGGAGCGCGGCGCCGCAGGCGGCGGATGTCAGGGCGAGCATGCGGGTGCGCATGGTGCGGAAGGACCCTTCCCGTGGACGAGGGGCCCGTACGGACCCCCTGGGCGACGCGTCCGGGGGGCGCACCCCTCCCGCCTCAGTGCCCGCCGCCCGGATGCACCACCATGGCCGAGCCACCGCCCCGGCGCACCTTTTCCGCCGCCGACAGCCAGCGGCCGTCGGGCAGCCGCTGCACCCCGGTGGCGGCGCCGATCTCGGGGTTCTGCTTGAAGGCGTGGCCGAGCTTCTCGAGCTCCGCGCGGACCGGGCTGTTCCACAGGTCCGGCTCGATCTCGGTCGTCGGCGCGTTGCGCTGGCTGGCGCGCGGCGCGGCGATCGCGTCGACCAGCGGGAGTCCCCGGTCCAGATGTCCGGTGAGCGACTGGAGCACGGTCGTGATGATCGTGGCCCCGCCCGGCGAGCCGAGGGCGAGCACCGGCTTGCCGTGCTTCAGCACGATGGTCGGCGAGATCGAGGAGCGCGGCCGCTTCCCCGGTCCCGGCAGGTTCGGGTCGTGGACCGCCGGGCTGGCGGGGGTGAAGGAGAAGTCGGTCAGCTCGTTGTTGAGCAGGAAGCCGCGCCCGGGCACGGTGATGGCGCTGCCGCCGGTGGACTCGATGGTCAGGGTGTAGGCGACGACGTTGCCCCACTTGTCGGCCGTCGTCAGGTGCGTGGTGTTCTCACCTTCGTACGTCGTCGGCGCGGCCGTGCCGCCGCTGCCGCACCGCTCCGGGTTTCGTGGGTCGCCCGGCGCCAGCGGGCTGGTCAGCGCCCGGTCGTCCCGGATCAGGCACTCCCGGGCGTCCGCGAACCGCCGGCTCAGCAGTTCCTTCGTCGGTACGTCCTCGAAGGCGGGGTCGCCGACCCAGCGGCCCCGGTCGGCGAACGCGATCCGGCTCGCCTCGATGAGCCGGTGGAGGTACTGGACCTTGTCGGCCCGGGAGAGGTCGGTGGACTCCAGGATGTTGAGGGCCTCGCCGACGCTGGTGCCGCCGGACGAGGAGGGGGCCATGCCGTAGACGTCCAGGCCCCGGTAGTTCACCTTGGTCGGGTCCTTGCGCAGGGTCCGGTAGGAGGCCAGGTCCTTGCGGGTCAGGTCGCCGGGGCGGACGACGCGGGTGGCGTCCGGGTCGACGGGCGGCTTGCGCACGGTACGCACGATGTCGTCGGCCAGCTCGCCCCGGTACAGCTCCCCGACGCCCTTGCGGCCGAGCTTCTCGTACGTACGCGCCAGGTCGGGGTTCTTGAACACCGAGCCGACGACGGGCAGTTCACCTCCGGGCAGGAACAGCTTCGCGGAGGCGGGGAAGTCGGCGAACCGGGCCTGGTTGGAGGCTGTCTGCGAGCGGAAGGTGCCGTCCACGACGAAGCCGTCCCGGGCCAGGCGTTCGGCCGGTTTCAGCAGCGTACGCAGGGACTTGGAGCCCCAGGCGTCCAGCGCCCGCTCCCAGGTGGCCGGGGTGCCGGGCGTGCCGACGCCGAGGCCGCTGGTCACGCCTTCCTCGAACGGGATCGGCTTGCCGTTCTCCAGGAAGAGCGAGGCGTCGGCACTGCGCGGCGCGGTCTCGCGGCCGTCGATGGTCCGCACGGTGCGCTTCTTCGCGTCGTAGTGGACGAAGTAGCCCCCGCCGCCGATGCCCGCCGAATAGGGCTCCGTCACGCCGAGCGCCGCCGCGGTGGCCACGGCCGCGTCCACCGCGTTGCCGCCCTTGCGCAGCACCTCGATCCCGGCGGCCGACGCGTCCGGGTCGACGCTCGACACCGCTCCCCCATGTCCCACCGCCACCGGGGACTTGGGCGGCGCGGGGCGCGGCGTGGCGGTCGCCTCGGAGGCCGCCGGGGCGGCGGCTCCGACCGAGGCGACCACGGCGAGTACGGCCAACAGCGACGTGTTCCGACCGATGGAACGGCGCATACGTACCTCCAGTCAACGGATCTCCGCCGCAGGGTAGCCCCGGGCAACCCGGATCGTCAGGACCGCCTCGAACGGTTACCCGAATGACCGATACCATGCGCGCCCATGACGGACGACGTGCGCAACATCGTGCTGGGCGTGATAGCCGCCGGGATCAGTGCCTCGCTGGGCTGGCTCGCCCGAACCTACCTCTGGCGGCGGGGGCTCCGCCGCAAGCAGGCCTTCTTCGGGCTGCCGTCGAACTCCGAATGCCTGCTGGTCGTCAACCGCTACGCGGGCGCCGAGGGGTCGGTGCACCGCATCGACGCCTTCGCCCTGCTCGAACTCTCCGCGCTCATCAAGGGGTGCGGGGCCAACGCCCAGATCGTCACGCACGACACGGCCCAGCAGGGGTTCGGGGAGCGTACGGAGTTCTGCGTCGGCGGCCCGACGTCCAACCAGCGGATGGCCGCCCATCTGCGGACCCTGCTGCCGGGGGTGCGGATCAACGTCGAGCAGGACCCGGGGCCGGACCGGGTGGCGTTCCAGGTCGGCTCGGAGCGCTACCGGATGGAGCCGGGCACCGCGGAGTACGTCCTGCTCGCACGCCTGACGGGGGGTCAGGAGTCGCGTCCCGTCTTCCTGTTCTGCGGCCAGCGGGCCATCACCAACCAGGCGGCCACCCGTTACGTCGCCCGGAACCACGACAAGCTGCGCCGCAAGCACGGGAACAAGTCGTTCTGCCTGCTGCTGAAGGTCGTCAACTCCCAGGCGTACGGCCCCGATGTGGTCGAGCTGGTCGGCGACGTGACGCGCGAGGCCCAGGCCCCCGCGCCGAACACGCCCGCCTCGCACCGGGCGGGCAGCTGACCGGGCCAGGGGGTGTCCGGCGACACCCCTCGCCCTCAGCGGCGCAGCCGGGCCCGGCCGGCCGTCAGCATCGTGGTGATCTCCGTCATCCCGAGCGGCCGGGCCAGCAGCGTTACGGCGAGGACAAGGGCGAGCGTCCCGGCCCCGGCCGCCGCCACGTCGCCCGCCCCCGCCGCCGAGCGCGCCGCCCCGTACGCCAGGGCTCCGGCGGGCAGGCAGGCGGCGATCAGGCGGGCGTGCGCGCCGAGCGTCGGTGAGCGCAGCAAGGAGGCGGCTCCGGGCCCGGAGAGCCGGCGGGACAGGACGTACCCGGTGACCGCGAACCCGGCGAAGAAGGCCACCGTGCTCGCCCCGGCCATCCCGGTCACCGCCCAGCGGGCGGGCAGCAGCAGGTAGGCGGCGACCGACAGGCCCGCCTGGACGGCGGCGATCACCAGGTTGAGAAGAAACGGGGTGCGGGTGTCGCTCATCGCGTAGAAGCCGCGCGAGAGGACGTACTGCCCGGAGAAGGCGATCAGCCCGGGGGCGAACGCCATCATGATTCCGGCCATCACCGTGATGTCGGCGGCGGTGGTGCGTCCGTACCCGAAGACGGAGCCGATCACCCACGGCGCGAGCACCAGCAGGGCGGTGGCGGCGGGCACCACGACGGCGGCGCTGGTGCGCAGGGCGTACGCCACGTCGCGCCGCACCCCGGGGAGGTCGCCGTCGGCCGCCGCCCGGCTCATCCGGGGCATCAGCGCGGTGACGAGCGAGACCGTGATGATGCCCTGTGGAACGACCCAGAGCTGGTAGGCGTAGCTGTACGCGGTGTAGCCCGCCCCGCCCGCGATGTCCTGCTCGGCGGCGTGGAGCCCGGTGGCGGTGGAGAGGCGGGTGACGACCCAGTAGGCGAGCTGGTTGGTGAGGACCAGCAGCACCAGCCAGCCGGCCGCGCGCATCGGCCGGGTCAGTCCGCTGCCGCGCCAGTCGAACCGGGGCCGCCAGTGGAACTTCGCGGCGCGCAGCGCGGGGATCAGGGCGAGCGTCTGCACGGCTATCCCGGCGGTGGTACCCCAGCCGAGGAGGTGGGCGTGCGTGTCGGTGAGGGTGCCGTCGGCGTTCGCCGCGACGGCGATGTAGAGGCCGAACACCCCGATGATGACGACGTTGTTGAGGACCGGGGTCCACATCATCGCGCCGAACCGGCCGCGGGCGTTCAGGACTTGACCGAGCAGCGTGAAGAGCCCGTAGAAGAGGATCTGCGGCAGGCAGTAGCGGGCGAGGGCGGCGGTCAGTTCGGCCTGGCGTCCTTCGTAGTCGGTGTAGAGGCCGACGATCAGGGGTGCCGCCGCCACAGCGAGCGCGGTGAGGGCGAGGAGGCCGACGGTGCACAGGGTGAGCAGCCGGTCGGTGTACGCGGCTCCGCCATCGGCGTGTTCCTTGGCGGCGCGGACCAGTTCGGGAACGAAGACGGCGTTGAGCGCGCCGCCGATGAGGAGGATGTAGAGGATGTTGGGGACGGTGTTGGCGACCGTGTAGCCGTCTGCGGTCAGCCCGGTGCCGAGCGCGGCGACGACGACCGCCGAGCGGACGAAGCCGGTGGCGCGCGAGACGACGGAACCGGCCGCCATCACGGCCCCGCTGCGCAGCACCGAGGCGGATCGGGCGGCAGGGCCGGTGGTGCCCGGGGTTCCGTCGACGGTCGCGCTCACAGATGGTCCCCCGGGTGATGAGTTCTGGCCGACGGTGGAGCGTACCCGGGCCGCGGAGTGAGGTTTTTCCGGGGGCTGAAGGAACCCGACATGGGGGAAATGCCTCTCCCCTGCTGAGCACCCTTGCCCTGGAGGTATTTCCGTGAGTTCCGCACGCCCGCGCATCCCTCGTTCCGCCCCGGCCGGCCGGAGGTCCCGGCTCGCCCTGACCGGGCCCGCGGCGCTGCTCGCCGCCGCGCTCACCGCGTGCTCGGGCGGCTCCTCGGGCTCCGCCGAGGTGGGCGGGGACGGCAAGGCGCCCGACACCAGCGTCTCGGTGAACCTCACGGGCAAGGCGGCGGCCCCGGGCGAACCGGTCAAGGTGACGCTGGCGCAGGGGAAGCTGAAGGCGGTGTCGGTGACAGCGGACGAGGGCGGTGCGCTGGCCGGGAAGATATCCGCCGACGGCCGGACCTGGACGTCCGACCGGGTCGCCGCGCCGGGCACCGCGTACACCGTCGAGGCGACGGACGCGGACGGCGGCAGCGACAAGGCGGCGTTCACCACCGCCGAGGCCGAGAAGGTCAACAAGCTTCTCCTGGCGCCGGGGAAGAACACGACCGTGGGCATCGCGCAGCCGCTGTCCGTCGTCTTCGACCACCCGGTGAAGGACAAGGCGGCCGTGGAGAAGGCCCTGAAGGTCTCCACGTCCAACGACACCGAGGGCTCCTGGGGCTGGCTCCAGGACTACTCGGGCAAGGACCGCGTCGACTGGCGGCCCAAGGAGTATTGGAAGCCCGGCACGAAGGTGACGCTGGACGCGCGGTTGAACGGCGTCGACACGGGGGCGGACGGCGGCTGGTTCGTCCGCGACTACACGACGACGTTCACGATCGGCGCGGCCCAGATCGTCAAGGTCGACCTGGACGGCCACCGCCTCGCTCTGCACCGGGACGGCAAGCAGGTCATGGACATCCCGATGTCGGCGGGCACTCCGGGCGGCGAGAAGGCCTCCTGGCGGGGCACGGCGGTCCTGATGTCGAAGGAGGGCACCATCAACATGCGCTCCGAGACAGTGGGCCTCGGCGACGCCTACGACAAGATGGTCGACTACTCGATGCGGCTGACCTGGTCCGGAATGTACGCGCACGCGGCCCCGTGGAACGCGGGCGTTTTCGGCCAGGCCAACCGGAGTTCGGGCTGCGTGGGGATGAGTGACGCCAACGCCTCCGCGCTGTACGGGCAGGTGCGGGTGGGCGACCCGTTCGAGATGACCGGCGCAGAGGCCAAGGGCACGGTCGCCGAGGGCAACGGCTACGGCGCGTGGAACGTCTCGTGGGCCGACTGGCAGGCCAAGAGCGCCCTGAAGTGACCCGGTAGCGCCCGTTCCGACCCCGGACCACTACTGACGCCACGTCCAACAATCGTTACCTTCACGCAACACTCCTGGTAGTTACCAGCGGTAAACAACCGGGGTTACCGTCGGGTCACTTTGCACTGACACGCGTGAGGAGTGACCCGTGGTACGTCCGAAACCGGCACTGCGCACCACCGCTTCGATCACCACCGCCGTCGCCCTGCTCGCCGGGGGCGCGCTCGCCGCCGCGCCTGCGGCGACCGCCGCCCCCGCCCCGCTCGCGAGCACGACGGCCGGGGGCCTGACGTTCCACGACATCCCCGGCTCCGGAGGCATCACGCTCAAGGGCAACGTCTTCACGCCGGCCGGAGCCCGGGCCGGGGCGAAGCATCCGCTGATCGTCTTCCCGACGAGCTGGGCCATGCCGCAGATCGAGTATCTGGCCCAGGCCCAGAAGCTCGCCGACTCCGGCTATGTCGTGGTGAGTTACACCTCGCGCGGCTTCTGGCTCTCGGGCGGGAAGATCGAGGTGGCCGGTCCGCCGGACATCGCGGACGCCTCGGCCGTCATCGACTGGGCGCTGGAGCACACCTCCGCCGACCCGGACCGCATCGGCATGGGCGGCGTCTCCTACGGGGCGGGCATCAGCCTGCTGGCGGCCGGACACGACGCGCGCATCAAGGCGGTGGCCGCGCTCAGCGGCTGGGCCGACCTGATCGACTCGATCTACAGCGGCCGCACCCAGCACCTCCAGGCCGCCGCCCTGCTCGGCGGCGCGGGCCTGGTCACCGGCCGGCCCAGCGACGAACTCAGCCAGACCCTCAAGGACTTCCTCGGCTCCAAGCTGGACAGGGAGCCGGAGATGATCGCCTGGGGGAAGAAGCGCTCCCCCTTGACGTATCTGGACCGGATCAACGCCAACGGCGCGGCGATCATGATGGGCAACGCCTGGGGCGACACCATCTTCCCGCCCAACCAGTACGCCTCGTTCTACGACAAGCTCACCGGCCCCAAGCGGCTGGAGTTCCGCCCCGGCGACCACGCCACCGCCGAGGCCACCGGGCTGCTGGGGCTGCCCAACGACACCTGGACGAGCACCCGCCGCTGGTTCGACCGCTATCTCAGGGGCGAGCGGAACGGCATCGACACCGAGCAGCCCGTCCAGCTCAAGTCCCGCACGGACAAGGGGTACGAGGGCTACGCGGACTGGAAGTCGGTCGGCGCGCTCAAGAACCGCATCCCGCTGGACGGCACCAAGAAGGTGTGGGCCAATGTCGACTCCGGCGCGAACGGCGGTATCTCGATCCTGTCCAACGCGCTGGACCAGTTCCTGAAGCTGCCGCCCATGGTCTCCGTGCCGCTGCTGCCGCGTACGTTCGCGAGCGTCTGGCAGTCGGAGCGGTACGCCACCGGGCAGCGAATCAGGGGCACGTCCACCCTGCACACGACGGTCAGCAGCACGAAGCCGAGCGGCACCTTCGTCGCGTATCTCTACGACGTGGGGCCGCTCGGCGTCGGCAGACTGGTCAGCAATGCTCCGTACACCTTCCACGGGCAGACGCCGGGCCGGCCGTTCCCCGTCGACCTGGAGCTTTTCTCCACGGCCTACGACGTCCCGGCCGGTCACCGGCTCGCCCTGGTGATCGACACCGTCGATCCGTTGTACATCGAGCACAACCCGACCGGCGCGCAGCTGACCTTCTCCTCGCCCGGCACGGACCCGAGTCATCTCTCGGTCCCGCTGCGCGAGAAGTGATCACCGACTGCTGCCGGGCGGGCACTGCCCGGCTACTGCCCTCCCGGCAGCAGCGTTCCTGGTTCGGCCGGGGCCACCCCGACCGCTCGGGTCTTCAGGTTGCGCCGCTGCCGCTTGGCCACCCAGGTGGCGAACCACGAGAGCAGCATGCACATCCCGATGTAGATCGGCGAGATCACCATCACGACGGGGATGAAGGGAAGATCGTAGTCGAGATTCGACGCGATCAGCTTTCCGGCGTGGAGGAATTCCTCGTAGGTGATCAGATAGCCCAGTGAGGTGTCCTTGAGCGCGACCACCAGCTGACTGATGATGGTCGGCAGCATCGCGCGTACGGCCTGGGGAGCCAGGACGAACGTGGTGACCTGTGTCTTGCGCATCCCGAGGGCGTACGCGGCCTCGCGCTGGCCCCGGTCCACGGAGTTGATCCCGGTGCGGAACACCTCCGCGAGGACGGAGCCGTTGTAGAGCGTGAGCCCGGCGACCAGGGCGGGCAGCGGCTGGACCTTCAGCGCCACGAAGATGAAGAAGATCATCACCAGCACCGGCATGGCCCGGAAGAACTCGACCAGCAGGGTGGAAAGCCAGCGCAGCACCCGGTGTTCGGAGAGCCGGCCGACCGCGAGGAGCGCGCCGAGCGCGAGCGAGAGGACCGCGGCGTACGCGAACGCCTTGAGGGTGTTGCCGAGCCCGCGCAGCAGCAGTTCCTGAATGCCCTTGTACTCGAAGGGCGTCCACTTCTGCGCGGTGAACTGGTCGGTGTCGAAGAGCAGATGGACGATCCAGCCGAACAGCGCCACGATCAGGACCGTCGAGGCGATCCCGTACATCAGGTGCCGCTTGCGGGTCACCGGTCCGGGGATGTCGTAGAGCGCGCTGGCCTCGGGTGCCGAAGCTCGGGACGTCCTACGGGTGAGGGTCTTGGTCATCGTGCCACTCCCCAGCGCTTCTCCATCACGTTGAACACCGCGCTGATGGTCAGGGTGATGATCAGGTAGCCGACGGCGATCCAGATGAAGGACCAGATGATGCTGTAGCCCAGTTCGTTGAGCGTCTTGTAGGTGCCGAGGAGTTCGGTGACGCTGAACGCCCCGGCGATGGCGGAGTTCTTCGCCAGCGCGATGAGGGTCGAGCCGACCGGCGGGATCACCGACCGGAACGCCTGCGGCAGCACCACGGTGCTCAAGGTCTGGCCGAAGTTCATGCCGAGGCTGCGGGCGGCCTCGCCCTGGCCCTTGGGCACGGTGTTGATGCCGGAGCGCAGCACCTCGCAGATGAACGCCGAGGTGTAGCAGCCGAGCGCGATGACGGCGAAGAGCTGGAACGGCAGGACGAGCCCGAAGCGGGGCAGGCCGAGCAGGACCGCGAAGAACAGCAGCGTCAGCGGGGTGTTGCGGAGCACGGTGACCCAGACCGTGCCCAGCACCCGGAAGGAGCCGACGGGCGCGACCCGGAAGGCCGCCATCAGGAAGCCGAGGACGAGCGCCAGCGCCGAGGCGTAGACGGTCAGTTCGACGGTGCCGAGGAAGCCCTTGCCGTAGAGCGAGAAGTTCTCTGTCAGTACATCCATGGGTGGGCCCGTCCCCTCAGGTCGCCGGGTAGCGGTCGATGGGCGGCGGGGTCGGCGCGGGCGCTCCGGAGAGGCCCAGCGTCGCGTCGTACGCCTTCTTCCAGTTGCCGTCTCTCTCGTTGGCCTCCAGCGCGTCGTCGAGGGCGTTGCGCAGGGCGTTGTCGTTGCGCGGTACGCCGATGCCGTACGGCTCCTCCGAGAAGGGTTTGCCGACGACCTTCATCTCGTCGGGCGCCTTGGCGGCGAAGCCGAGCAGGATCGCGTCGTCGGTGGTGACGGCGTCGACCTGGTAGGTGAGGAGGTTGTCGACGCAGATCGAGTACGTGTCGTACGCGACGAGGGTCGCCTTGGGGTAGTCGGCGGCGATCCGCTGGTAGGGCGTGGATCCGGCCGCCGAGCAGACCGTCTTGCCCGCCAGGTCCTGGGGCCCGTTGATGTCGTTCTCGTCGGTGCGCACCAGCAGTCCCTGGCCGGCCATGTAGTACGGGCCGGCGAAACCGACGAGCTTCTTGCGCATGTCGTTGATGGTGTAGGTGCCGACGTAGTAGTCGATCTGGCCGTTCTGCAGGGCGGTCTCGCGGTTGGCGGAGGCGATCGTGCGGAAGCGGATGGTCTTCGGTTCGAAGCCGAGCGAGGCCGCCATCATGTGGGCGATCTCGATGTCGAAGCCGGAGTAGATCCCGCTCGCCGGGTCCTTCTCGCCCAGGTAGGGCTGGTCCTCCTTGGCGCCGACGATCAGATAGCCGCGCCCCTTCGCCTTGGTCCAGGTGCGGGAGTCGGGCAGTTCGAAGCCGGTGTCGACCTGGTACACCGGCAGGGCTTCGGCCTTGGGGCCCTTGACGGGCGGGCTGCCGTCCTTGCCGCAGCCCGCAACGAGCGCGGCGAGCAGGAGACCGGCCACGAGGGCGGCGGCCCTGCCCGTACGCGTGTTCCTCGTACGCAACATGGAATGCCCCCCTCAGTGCTTGAGGATCTTGGACAGGAAGTCCTTGGCGCGGTCGCTCGAAGGGTTCGTGAAGAAGTCCTCCGGGGTGCGGTCCTCGACGACGCAGCCGTCGGACATGAACACGACGCGGTTGGCCGCGGAGCGGGCGAAGCCCATCTCGTGGGTGACCACGACCATGGTCATGCCGTCCCGGGCGAGCTGCTGCATGACCTCCAGCACCTCGTTGATCATCTCCGGGTCGAGGGCCGAGGTGGGCTCGTCGAAGAGGAGCGCCTTGGGGTCCATGGCCAGGGCACGGGCGATGGCCACGCGCTGCTGCTGACCGCCGGAGAGCTGGGCGGGGAACTTGTCGGCGTGGGCGGCCAGGCCGACCCGGTCCAGCAGTTCGCGGGAGCGCTGGTCTGCCTCGTCCTTCTTGCGCTTGCGGACCTTGAGCTGCGCCAGCGAGACGTTGTCCACCACGGTCTTGTGGGCGAAGAGGTTGAACGACTGGAAGACCATGCCGACTTCGGCGCGGAGCTGGGCCAGGCCCTTGCCCTCCTCGGGGAGGGGTCTGCCGTCGATCGTGATGCTGCCGGACTCGATCGTCTCCAGCCGGTTGATCGCCCGGCACAGGGTGGATTTCCCTGAGCCGGAGGGGCCGATGACCACCACCACCTCCCCGCGGCCGACGGTGAGATTGATGTCCTGAAGTACGTGCAACTCCCCGAAGTGTTTGTTGACGTCCCTCAGTTCGATCAACGGATCGACGGCCATGCGCTGCCCTACCCACTTGTCGCTGTGTCGAGGTCAGCGCAAACTATCCATCGCGAAAAGGGACTTCGCACCCGACACGCGTAAATGGCGCAAAAGGCTGTTTATCTAGATTAGGTGAGGAAGGCAGGGCCCGGCGGCCCTTCGGCTCAGTTCTCGGCGGACTCGGCGTACACCTGGGAGAGCTCCGGGCTGCCCGCCATCGCCCAGTCGAGACCGGCCGCGACGACGTCGATCTCCCGCCCGGACTCCAGCCGCACCACGGGCTGGCCGCTCGGCCAGACGTCCCACGCGGCGCCCGGCACCGTCCGTACGATCACCGTGCCGAGGTAGAGGCCGGCGTCGTTGCCGAGCCAGGGCAGCTCCTCGGGGTCGTCGCGCCAGCGGGGCGGCAATTGGTCGAGCGCGGTCAACGAGGCGGGGGTGTCGTCCAGTTCGAGTCCGTGCTGCCCCGCCCGGACGCGCAGCAGTTCGCATTCGGCGAGCAGCTCGGCCACACCGTCGGGGTCTGCCTCGACGGCGGCGGCGAGCGCGCCCGCATGCGTACCACCCTGGCGCTTACGCCAGTTGTCCAAGAAAGGGATGTTCATACCACTAGGATCCCATCCCGGCCAGGTTCCGCACCACAGGGCGCGCGGCGTTCACCGATCCCCCACCCCGCCCCGACCGGGGGCCCGAGCGGATATCTAAGGTGCGTACATGAGTGCACAGACATACGTCTCGGAACTGTTCTCGCTGGAGGGCCGGGTGGCGGTGGTCACCGGCGGCAGCTCCGGCATCGGCCGGGCGATCACCGGCGCCCTGGCCCGGGCCGGCGCACGCGTCGTCGTGGTGGCCCGCCGGGAGACGGAGCTGCGGGCGACCGTGGGCGAGCTGACCGCCGAGGGCTGCCGGGCCGCCTGGGTGAGCGCGGACCTGAGTACGCCCGAGGGGGTGCGCACCGGGGCGGACGGGGCCGCGGCGGCGTTCGGGGAGCCGGACATCCTGGTGAACTGCGCCGGGATCAATCTGCGTCCGCCGATGACCGAGCTGGGCGAGGACGTCTGGGACACCACGATGGCGGTGAACCTGAAGGCGCCGTTCCTGCTGGGGCAGCGGTTCGGGCCGGGCATGGCCGAGCGGGGGTACGGGCGGATCATCCACGTCACGTCGCAGCAGGCGCACCGGGCGTTCGTGAACAGCGGCGCTTACGGGGTGTCCAAGGGCGGCCTGGAGTCGCTGACCCGCTCGCAGGCCGAGGCGTGGTCGCCGCACGGCGTGACGGTGAACAGCCTGGTGCCCGGGTTCGTGCTGACGCCACTGAACGAGCACCTGGCCTCGGACCCGGAGAAGGTGGAGTCACTGGCCGCGCGGACCCTGATCGGCCGCAACGGTCTCGCGGAGGACTTCGCGGGGGCCGCGGTGTTCCTGGCGGGGCGCTCCTCGGCGTACGTCACCGGGCAGTCGGTGTTCGTGGACGGCGGGTTCTCGGCGCACTGAGACCGCCGTCCACGAGCACAGGGGTTGCCGCGTGGCTCAGGGCTTCTGCTGCCGGAGGGCCCCGGCCGCCTCGCCCACGGCCCGCTCCACCGCGGCGGACACGTCCTCCTTGCCCAGGCCGAGGCCGGTCAGCACGCCGGAGCCGTCCTCGAACTCCAGCAGGGCCAGCAGGATGTGCTCGGTGCCCACGTAGTTGTGGCCGAGGCGCAGGGCCTCACGGAAGGTCAGCTCCAGGACCTTCTTGGCGTCCATGTCGTACGGGATCATCTCGGGCACCGCGTCCACGGCGGCGGGCAGCGCCGCGGTCGCCGCCGCCCGCAGCACGTCCGGCGCCATGCCCTGCCCGACGAGGACGCGGGCGGCGACGGCCTCGGGCTCGGCGAGCAGGCCGAGGATCAGGTGGGCGGGGAGGATCTCGGCGTGCCGGGCGGCCTGGGCCTCGTTGTGGGAGGCGACCACCACGTTGCGGGCGCGGGTGGTGAAGCGGTTGAAGCCCTCGTTGGGGTCCAGGTCCGAGGAGCCCTCGCCCTTCTTGGGCACGAAGCGCTTCTGGGCGGCCTGGCGGGTGACCCCCATGCTCCGGCCGATGTCGGTCCAGGAGGCGCCGGAGCGCCGGGCCTGGTCCACGAAGTGGCCGATGAGGTGGTCGGCCACGTCGCCGAGGTGGTCGGCGGCGAGCACCGCGCCGGAGAGCTGCTCCAGGGCGTCGTCGTTGGTCTTCTTGATGGCCTCGATCAGATCGTCGAGGCGTACGGAAGGGGTGACGGGAAGAGGCTGCGTCATGTGACAACCGTAGGTTGACACCCAGGAAGTGTCAACCTTGAGTTGTCACCTGGTCCGCGGCCTCTCCCGCCCCCGCTCGGTCCGGCTCAGAGGTCCAGGTCGACGACCACCGGGGCGTGGTCGGACGCACCCTTGCCCTTGCGCTCCTCACGGTCGACGTAACTGTCCTTGACGGCGGCGGTGAAGGGGGCGTTGCCGAAGGTCAGGTCGATCCGCATGCCCTTGTTCTTGGGGAACCGCAGCTCGCGGTAGTCCCAGAAGGTGTAGGCGCGGTCGTACTTGAGGGGGCGGGGCAGGACCTCGCTCAGGCCTTCCGCCTCCAGGGCCGCGAGGGCGGCGCGCTCGGCGGGCGTCACATGCGTGGCCCCCTCGAACAGCGCCGGATCCCAGACGTCCTCGTCGGTCGGGGCCACGTTGAAGTCGCCCAGGACCGCGAAGGGCAGCGCCCCCGCCGCGTCCCCCGCGACGGCCTTCCGCAGGGCCTCCAGCCAGCGCAGCTTGTACGCGTAGTGCTCGTGCTCGACCTCGCGGCCGTTGGGCACGTACACCGACCACAGGCGCAGCGGGCCGCAGGTCGCCGAGATCGCGCGGGGCTCCTCCACCCCCTCGTACTCCGGGCCGCCCGGCAGGCCGGTGACGACGTCGGCGAGGCCGACGCGGGAGAGCAGCGCGACCCCGTTCCACCGGCCGGTGGCGTTGACGGCGGATGCGTAACCCGCCTCGCGCAGGGCTTCGGCGGGGAACTGCTCCGCCGTGCACTTGGTCTCCTGGATGCACAGCACATCGGTGCCGCTGCTCTCCAGCCAGGCCAGAAGCCTCGGCAGCCGGGCGGTGATCGAATTGACGTTATAGGTGGCGATGCGCATGGCAGCCAACCTAGCGGCTCCCACTGACAGCGGCCGCCGGGCTCACAGCTCGGTGGTGCCGCCCGGGGCCAGCCGGCCGTGGTCCGCGCCGCCCAGGGCCCTGATCTGGTTGTCGTAGATCGGCCGCGCCAGATCGGTCAGCAGGGCGTCGTGGACGTCGATGGCGCGGCGCGGCTTCACCTCGCGTACGTAGTCGATGACCTCGGAGATCTTGCTCCAGGGGGCCATGACCGGCAGCAGCAGGGTGTCCACGGGACGCTCGGGAACGGTGAGCGCGTCGCCGGGGTGGAAGACCGAACCGTCGACGAGGAAGCCGACGTTGGTGATCCTCGGGATGTCCGGGTGGATCACCGCGTGCAGCTCGCCGTGCACGGTGATGTCGAATCCGGCGGCGGAGAACGCGTCCCCGTCGCCCACGGTGTGCACCCGGCCCGGGAAGGCCGCCGAGAGCTGGTCGGCGACGCTGCGCAGCGTCCAGATTTCGGCCGCCGGGTTCGTCTCCAGGCCCGCGCGCAGCCGCGCCTCGTTGAAGTGGTCCGGGTGCTCGTGCGTCACCAGCATGACGTCCGCGCCGAGCGCCGCGTCGTCCTCGGAGAAGCCCCCGGGGTCGATGACGAGGACCTGCCCCGCCTTCTCGATCCGGACGCAGGAGTGGGTCTTCTTGGTGAGGGTGAGTGCCCCGGGCGATGCGTTCATGGCTCCATCCTGCTACGCGGGCGGCGTGGTTTCCTCCTGGATCACCTTCTGCGCGACGGCGAAGGCGGCTCCGGCGGCCGGGATGCCGCAGTAGACGGCGGTCTGGAGCAGAACTTCCTTGATCTCGGCGGGCGTCAGGCCGTTGCGCAGGGCGGCCCGGATGTGCGCGGCCAGACCCTCCAGGTGGCCGGAGGTGACGAGCGCGGTGAGCGTGATGACGCTGCGGGTGCGCCGGTCGAGGGCGTCGCGGCTCCAGACCTCGCCCCAGGCGTACCGGGTGACCAGCTCCTGGAAGTCCTCGGTGAAGGCGTCGGCAGCGGCGTTCACGGCGTCGACGTGGGCGTCCCCCAGCACCTCGCGGCGCACCTTCGTGCCCTCCTCGTACCGGTCGTCCGGCGTCGGTGCGGGGGCCTCGGGCGCGGCGGCCGGGGAGATCTCGGCGACCGGGACGAACGGCACGCTGGGACCGACGGGCGCGCTGATGTGGGGCAGCACGGGGATCGCGGCCGAGGTGTCCTGCTGCCAGGCGGTGGAGAAGTGCATCAGCAGCAGGTCGCTGACGGCGGCGGGCTGCTCGACGGGCGCGAGGTGGGAGGCCCCGGGGACGAGCGCCAGACGGGCGTCCGGTATCCCGGCGACCAGCGTGCGGGCCTCGGCGGGCCCGGTGACCTGGTCCTCCGCCCCGACCAGCACCAGGGTGGGGACGCCGATCCGGCCCAGGGCGCCGCGGATGTCGAACGCGGCGAGCGCCTCGCAGGCGGCGATGTAGCAGCCGGGGTCGGTCGTGCGGACCATCTGCACGGCCCACTCCACGATGGCGGGCTGCGCGGCGGCGAAGCCGGGGGTGAACCAGCGCTCCGGCGCGGTGCGGGCCATCGGCTCCAGGCCGTTGGTGCGGACGATCACCCCGCGCTGACGGAACTCGTCGGCCGTGCCGAACCGGGGCGAGGACGCGACGAGCGCCAGCGAGGCGACCCGGTGCGGGTGGCGCAGGGCCAGGTCCGCGCCGACCGCGCCGCCGATGGAGCAGCCCGCGTAGCCGAAGCGCCGGACGCCGAGCCCGTCCAGGGTCGCGAGCAGCCGGTCGCCCAGCTCCGCGACGGAGGTGGCACCGTGGGCGGGCGCACCGCCGTGGCCGGGGAGGTCGTAGCGGAAGACCCGCCAGTGCTGGGACAGCTCGGGTATCTGGCGATCCCACATGTGCCACGTCGTCCCGAGCGAGGGACCGATGACCAGGACCGGGGCATCCTCAGGCCCGTCGAAGCGGTACTGGAGCGTCCGCGGGGCGCCGGTCGGCCCCTGTGGGGCGGACGGGGCGGACGGGGACGGTGCCGAGAGGGCCGCGGCAGGAGCACCCTGCGGGGCGGGAGCTGTCTGCTGTACGGGAGGGGCCTGCGGTACGGAAGTGGCCTGCGGGGCGAAAGGACCCTGCGGCGCCAGCGGCACGGAAGTGGCCTGCGGGGCGAAAGGACCCTGCGGCGCCGGCGATACGGAAGTGGCCTGCGGGGCGAAAGGACCCTGCGGCGCCGGCGGGGCGAGCGGGATCCGGTCCGGCTGTGCGGTCACCGGAGCCTGCGGGAACCCGGGGGCCCCGCTGTCACCGGGCGCCGGACAGGACTCCGGAGCGGCCGACAGAGGCACGGCGTCCGGTCCCTGGTGCGGGGCCGGAACCGCCTGGTGAGGCGCTCCGGGGTGCGGGGCGGGCCCACCGGGGTGGGGGGCCTGCACGGGCTGCGGGGTCGTCTCGCTCACTTCGCTCACTCGCTCCAGGTTACTGAGCGCCCCTCCGGCCCCCGGTCAGGGGGTCGCCGCCGATACGACATACACGACAGGACTGGCCGGATCGGTCATGTTGACCGTGATGTTCTGGGTGGGGCGCGGCTTCTTGTTGCTGTGCGTCGTGCCGGCCCAGTGCTCGCCCGGGCCGAAGGTCCAGCCGGTGATCTTGATGTCCCGCGGGCTGATGGAGATCTTGTCCGGCTCCAGTGCCGCACGTCCGGTGCCCACGCCGGTCAGGAAGCGGTCGAGACCGGCGGAGGTCGTCCGGAACTTCGCGTACATCCGGCTGGCTTTCCAGTTGTTCGTCTCGTAATACTGCACACCCTGCCCGTTGCCGGGAATCGGGATCTCGAAGATCCGGCGCTGCATCTTGGAGGGCCAGCCCTCGCGCAGCCCCTGGGCGGCCGCCTCGGTCTCCTTGTCCATGCCCGAGCGGCGGCTCTGGCCGGCCGAGATCAGCAGGTAGCCGGCCGGGATGCCGATCAGCAGCACGATGATCGTGGCGGTGATGAAGCGCCGTTTGAACACATGCCGGGGGTCCTCGGGTGGCTTGCCCTCGCCGTCGCCCGGAGACTCCGACTGGTGCGGCACCACGGGGTGCTCGGCTGCGATCATGATCAGGTGGTCCCTAAGGTGCTGCGGCGACGGCGTGCTGAAAGAGGCCAGACGGAAGAGGCGTACGGAACAGGCGTACTGAAAGGTGGACGCCGCAAAGGGCGCCCGCGGTTCAGTCGGCGGTACGGGTGGACCGTGTGTTGCGGATGGTGCTCGCCGCCTGGTCGTAGATCTGGGCGTACCGCTCGTACCGCTCGACGCGCCGCCGGTTGGCCCGGCGGAATCGGCGGGCGACCAGCCGGGCCAGGTCCGCGGCGCCGACCATACCCGCCTCGGGGCCGAGCTGCGCCTTCGCGATCCTCGCCTCGGGGCGGTAGCCGCGGCCGGTGAGGTGGCGCTTGAAGGCGTCCCGGGCGGGGGTGATCAGGAGGTCGTCGGCGGCGCTGACACCGCCTCCGATGACGAAGCAGGAGGGGTCGAGCGCGGCGGCCAGGTTGGCGATGCCGATGCCGAGCCACTGGCCGATGTCCTGGAGGAGTTCGATGCACATCGCATCGCCCTCGCGGGCCAGTTCGGTGATGAGGGGCCCGGTGATGTCGGGGATGTTGCCCTTCACCCGGTCCAGCAGGTAGTGCGCGACCGGGGAGTCGGCGGCGGCCAGTTCCTTGGCCTCGCGGACGAGGGCGTTGCCGGAGCTGTACTGCTCCCAGCAGCCCCGGTTGCCGCAGGGGCAGCGGTGGCCCGAGGGCACGACCTGCATGTGGCCGAACTCACCGGCCACGCCGTACTTGCCGCGCTTGACCTGCCCGTCCTCCAGGATCGCGCCGCCGATGCCCGTGCCGAGGGTGATCATGACGAGGTGGTCCTCGCCGCGGCCCGCTCCGAAGCGCCATTCCGCCCAGGCGGCGGTGTTGGCGTCGTTGTCGACCATGACGGGGACGACGAGGCGGGAGGCGATGGCATCGCGCAGGGGTTCGTCGCGCCAGGCGAGGTGCGGGGCGAACAGGACCTTGGAGCGGTCGGCGTCCACCCAGCCCGCCGCGCCGATGCCCACCGCATGGACGTCGTGGCGGTCGGAGAGGTCCAGGACCAGTTCGACGATGGTGTCCTCGACGACCTTGGGGCTCTTGGACTTGTCGGGCGTCTCGGTGCGCAGCTGTTCCAGGATGTTGCCGTCGGCGTCGACGACGCCCGCCATCACCTTGGTGCCGCCGATGTCGATCCCGACCGTGGGCACCCGGGGCGCGGACAGGTGCGAGCGGCGTTCCTTGGTGCCGACGGTCTTGAGGACGGTGGCGCGGGCGGAGCCGCGGTGTGCGAAGTCGCGGTACGTGCTCATCGTCCCTGCGGGGTCTGGGGGGCCGGGCCGCTGTCGCGGCCGGCGGCGGACGGCGCCCGCCGCGCTCGATTCTGCCACTGCCCGGCCCCCGTAGGGCCATGGGCGGGGTCGGCCGCGCCGGGGCGGTCGCCGCTCAGGGAGCCTCGCCCTTCGTGCCGTGGCTGCCCGGGAGGGTGGGCGTCGGGGTGCGCTCCAGCTCGTGGCTGAGCTCCTCCAGCTCGCTGCCGCCCGCCATCTGCCGGGTCAGCTCATCGAGCGTGACGTCGTCCTTGGTGTGGCTGCCGGACATCACGCCGCGCTTGAGGAGGACGAACCGGTCGCCGACGAGGTGGGCGTGGTGCGGGTTGTGCGTGATGAGGACCACGCCGAGCCCGGCGTCGCGGGCGGCCGCCACGTACTTGAGCACCACGCCGGACTGCTTCACGCCGAGCGCGGCGGTCGGCTCGTCCAGGACGAGGACCTTGGCGCCGAAGTAGACGGCGCGGGCGATGGCCACACACTGGCGCTCACCGCCGGACAGGGTGCCGATGGGCTGGTCGACGTCGCGCAGGTCGATGCCCATGCGGAGCAGTTCGGTACGGGTCGTCTCGCGCATCTTGCGGACGTCGAGGCGTTTGAAGGGGCCGACGCCGGTCGTGGGCTCGGAGCCGAGGAAGAAGTTCCGCCAGACCGGCATCAGCGGGACGACGGCTAGGTCCTGGTAGACGGTGGCGATGCCCCGGTCCAGGGCGTCGCGCGGGTTGGCGAGGGTGGTCTCCTCGCCGTCGATCAGGAAGCGTCCGGCGTCGTGCCGGTGCAGCCCCGCGATGATCTTGATGAGGGTGGACTTGCCTGCGCCGTTGTCACCGAGGACGCAGGTGATCTCGCCCGCGTGGACTTCCAGCGAGACGTGCTCCAGGGCCTTGATGTTCCCGTAGAACTTGGACACGTCGTCCAGCTCGACGAGGGGACCGACAGGCTTGTCGGAAGTGTCCGTCATGACGTCGCCTCCGCGCGCTTGCGCACCCACGCGTTGAGCAGGGTGGCCAGGAGCAGCATCGCTCCCAGGAAGAATTTGAACCAGTCCGGGTTCCACTCGGCGTACACGATGCCCTTGCTGGTCATGCCGAAGATGAAGGCGCCGACCGCCGAGCCGATCGCGGAGCCGTAGCCGCCGGTGATCAGGCAACCGCCGATGACGGCGGCGATGATGTACGTCAGCTCGTTGCCGACGCCCTCGCCGGACTGGACGACGTCGTAGCTGAACAGCAGGTGCTGGCCGGAGATCCAGGCGGCGAAGGCGACGCCGAGGTAGAGCCCGATCTTGGTACGGATCACGGGGACGCCGACCGCGCGGGCGGCGTCGGCCTCGCCGCCGACGGCGAAGATCCAGTTGCCGAAGCGGGTACGGAGCAGGATCCAGGTGGCGATGGCGACCAGGGCGATCCACCAGAGGATGGTCACCTTGAACTCGACGCTGCCGAGGGTCAGCGTGGAGGCGAACAGGGCGTGGGCCGAGTCGAAGCCCTCCATGTCGCCGATGGCCTTGGTGGAGACCGTGCCGCTGATGAGCTTGGTGAAGCCGAGGTTCAGGCCGGTCAGCATCAGGAACGTGCCGAGCGTGATGATGAAGCTGGGCAGTTTGGTGCGCGTCAGCATGAAGCCGTTGAACGCGCCGATGGCGAGCGTGACCAGCAGCGAGACGAGAACGCCGACCCAGACGTTGGCGGTCATCTGGTAGCTGAACATCGAGGAGATCAGCGCGGAGCTGGTCACCATGACGCCGGCGGAGAGGTCGAACTCGCCGCCGATCATCAGCAGGGCCACCGGGGCGGCCATGATGCCGAGGACCGAGGCCGCGTACAGCACGGTGCCGAAGCTGGAGGCCTGGAGGAAGCTGTCGGCGACGATCGCGAAGAACAGGAAGACGGCTGCCGCGCCGACGACCGAGCCCAGCTCGGGGCGGCCGAGCAACTTGCGCAGCGGTGAGGTGCGCACGAGGCGCTCGTCCAGCTGGTCGGGCGCGGCGGTGGAGCCGCTCATCGGGTGCCCCGCTTGGTGTAGTCGGCGAGCGCGTCGGCGTCGTCCTTGGTGATGACCTGCGGGCCGGTGAGGACGGGGAGGCCGCCACCGAGGACGTTGCGGTTGTAGCGGTAGAGCCAGAGCAGGTCGACGGCCTGGTAGCCCTGGAGGTAGGGCTGCTGGTCGACGGCGAAGCCGAGCTTGTCGTCCTGGAGGCCGGTGGCGACCTTGGCGTTCAGGTCGAAGGTGTCGATCTCGGCGTCGCTGCCCGCGGTCTGCTTGGCCTGGACGGCCGCGTCGGCGAAGGGGGCGCCGAGGGTGACGACCGCGTCGATGCTCTTGTCGGACTGGAGCTTGGCCTCGATGGACGCGGTGACGTCGGGCATGTTGGTGCCGTCGACGTACAGGTTCTGCATCGTGCCGTCGAAGGTCTTCTTCGCGCCGGCGCAGCGCTGCTCGTGGCCCACGTTGCCCTGCTCGTGCAGGACGCACAGGACCTTCTTGCGGTCCCGGCCGTTCAGCTCGTCGCCGACTGCCTCACCGGCGATGGTCTCGTCCTGGCCGATGTGGGTGAGCGCCCCGAACTCCTTCGACTCGGCGGAGCCGGAGTTCACGGTGACGACCGGGATGCCCGCCTTGACGGCCTTGGCGACCACGGCCTTCATCGCGTCCGGCTTGGCCAGCGAGACGATCAGCCCGTCGACCTTCTTGTCGATCGCGGTCTGGACGAGCTGGGCCTGCTGGTTGGCCTCGTCGTTGTGCGAGTAGAGGAAGTTGATGTTGTCCTTGACGGCGGCCTGCTCGGCGCCCTTCTGGACGATGTCCCAGAAGGTGTCGCCGTCGCCCGAGTGGGTGACCATGGCGAAGGTCCAGCGCGGAGTGTTCACCGCGGCCCGCCCCTCGGCGGCCGCGGCCGCGCGTTCTTCCGCCCGCTTGCCGCCGGTGCTGCTGCATCCCGCGGCCGCCAGCACCACTGCCAGCACGGCGCCCAGCGCGCGTACCCCTGTCCGAACCCTTGCCACGACGCCGTGCCCTTCTGCTGCTGCTCGCTGTGCGGTTGCCCGGGCCGGGGTGTGTACGGCCCCGGGCCGGTTGCCAAGTATCCCCGAGCCCTGCCCGGGCCCGCCCGCGGCCCCGCCCGTCCGGCGTTCACGGACGGAACCCTTGTGCGGGTCGGCCGACGGACACGGAGCCTGGGGCACGGGGGGCGTCGAGCGCAACCCGTGTGCCCGGACCTTTTCACCCAGCCCTTCAAGCCCGTCCGGCGGGTCTGGGCGGGCCCGCGCCTTTGAAGCCCGTCCGGCGGGGTCTGGGCGGGCCCGCGCCTTGAAGCCCGTCCGGCGGGGGGCTGGGCGAGCGCCTTGTAGCCCGTCCGGCGATTGAGGACGGAACCCCGGGGCTGGTGGGCCCAAACTTCTCAAGGCCCCGAGGCACAGGAACCCACCGGGCGCATCCGACACCGTCGCAAGGGTTCCGTCCTCAAACGCCGGACGGGCTGGAGTGGGCGTCCAGGAACGGGCCGGAGGAGGCGCCGGACGGGCTGGAGTGGGGCGTCCAGGAACGGGCCGGCACGGGTGTGGCTACGGGCGGACCAGGAGCTGGAACTCGAACGCGTATCGCGCCGCCCGGTAGACATGGGAGCCGAACTCGACCACCCGCCCCGTGTCGTCGTACGTCGTGCGCTCCATCGTCAGCAACGGCGCCCCCCGCTCCTCGTCCAGGGCCCCGGCCTCCCCCGTCGTCGCAGCGCGCGCGCCCACCAACTGGCGGGCGCTGTGCAGTGTGACGCCGGACGCCCGCATCAGTCGGTAGAGGCCCGTCGCCTCCAGCTCCTCGGTGCGCAGGGGCAGCAGCCCCGGCGGCAGGTGGTTGCGCAGGAGGGCCATCGGCTCGCCGTGCGCGCTGCGCAGTCGCTCCACGAGGTGGACCTCGCTGCCCTCGGCGACGCCGAGCGCCGCGGCGACCTCGGCGGTGGCCGGCTCCGTGGTGTTGCGCAGGACCGTGGTGGCGGGGCGCTGCCCGGCCGCCTCCAGGTCGTCGTAGAGCGAGCTGAGCTCCAGCGGGCGGCGGACCTGGCTGTGGACGACCTGGGTGCCGACCCCTCTCCGGCGCACCATCAGCCCCTTGTCGACGAGCGACTGGATGGCCTGGCGGACGGTCGGCCGCGACAGGCCGAGACGGGCGGCGAGGTCGATCTCGTTCCCGAGCAGGGCGCCGGGAGCCAGCCGCCCCTGCTCCAGGGCGGTCTCCAACTGCTGCGCCAGCTGGAAGTAGAGCGGCACCGGGCTGGTGCGGTCCACGCTCAGCGGCAGCGGCCGGTCGGTTCCATGTGCGGTCACGGGGCGAGCGTAGTTCGCTTGTCCGGACATAGCCATGGCGTGGCGTTTGTCAGGACAAACGCTTGACATGGTGACCGGGCGAACGCCACCTTGGGCCCATGCGCATCGGACTGATCGGAACGGGACGGATCGGCACATTCCATGCGGAGGTGCTGAGTCGTCACCCCGCCGTGGACGCTCTGCTGCTGGCGGACGCGGACCCGGAGCGGGCCGCCGCGGCCGCCCTGCGGACCGGAGGGACAGCGGTCACGGTGGACGATCTGTTCACCGGGGCGGGCGAGGCCCACGGGCTGCCCGACGCCGTCGTGATCTGTTCGGCGACCGCCGCCCACGCCGGGCTCATCGCGCGGGCCGCCCGGACCGGGCTGCCGGTCTTCTGCGAGAAGCCGATCGCCCTGGACCTGCCCGGCACGCTCGCCGCGCTGGCCGAGGTCGAGGCGGCGGGGAGCCTGCTCCAGCTCGGCTTCATGCGGCGCTTCGACGCCGGGTACGGCGAGGCCAGGGCCGCCGTGCGGGAGGGGAGGCTCGGCCGGCTGCACACCGTGCGGGCGGTCACCTCCGACCCCACACCGCCGCCCGCCGCCTACCTCCCGCTCTCCGGCGGGCTGTACCGCGACTGCCTGGTCCACGACTTCGACATCCTGCGCTGGGTGACCGGCCGCGAGGTGAGCGAGGTGTACGCCACCGGCTCGGACGCCGGGCCCGCGATGTTCCGGGAGGCCGGGGACGTGGACACGGCCGCCGCGCTGCTCACCCTCGACGACGGGACGCTCGCCACCGCCACCGCGACCCGGTGCAACGGCGCCGGGTACGACGTACGGATGGAGCTGGCCGGCGAGCTGGACCAGATCGCCGTCGGACTGGACGACCGTACGCCGCTGGCCTCGGCCGAGCCGGGCGGCCCCGGCGCCCCGGCGAAGCCCTGGCCGGGGTTCCTGGAACGGTTCGCCCCGGCGTACGAGGCGGAGCTGGCCGCGTTCCTGCGCGTGGTCCGCGGCGAGCTGGCCAACCCGTGCGACGGGCGGGAGGCCCTGCACGCCCTGCGGATCGCCGAGGCGTGCGAGGTCTCCCGCCGGGAGCGCCGACCGGTGGCGATGACCGAGATCCCCGGCGGCTGAGCCTCCGCGACCCGGGCGCTACCAGGCGACCGGAAGGCTCAGCGGCCCCCGCATCAGCATCCCCGCGCGCCAGTCGAGCGTCGCCGGGTCGGCGGTCAGCCGGAGGTCCGGGCAGCGCTCCAGCAACGACCGGATCGCGATCCTGGCCTCGATACGGGCCAGCGGCGCGCCCAGGCAGTAGTGGATGCCGTGCCCGAAGGCGATGTGCCCCCGGGCGTCGCGCGTGATGTCGAAACGGGATCCGTCCGGATAGCGGGCGGGATCCCGGTTGGCGTCCGACATGGCGACGAGGACCAGCTCACCGCCGCCCGGGATCACCGTGCCGCCGACGTCGATCGGTTCGGTCGTGAAGCGGTACGTGGGCGTCTCCACCGGCCCCTCGAAGCGCAGGATCTCCTCGACGGCGTTGTCGATCAGCGAGAAGTCCGCGCGCAGGGCGGCCAGTTGCTCGGGGTGCGCGAGGAGGTTGTGCACGCCGTTGGTGATGAGGTTGACGGTGGTCTCGTGCCCGGCGACCAGCAACAGCCAGGCCATGCCGACCAGTTCCTCGCCCGACAGCCGGTCGCCGCCCTCGTCGGCGGTGTGGATCAGCGCGCTCAGCAGGTCGTCGCCGGGTTTCTCGCGCTTGTCGGCCAGCAGCCCCACGATGTACGCGGTCATCGCCTGGGTGGAGGAGGCGCGCACGGACGGGTCGATGGAGGAGACCGCCTGGCCCGACCACGTACGGAAGTCCTCGCGGTCCAGGAACGGGACGCCGAGCAGCTCGCAGATCACCGCCATGGGCAGCGGGAAGGACAGCGCCTCGACGAGGTCCGCCGTACGGTCCGGGGCCGCGAGCATCGAGTCGAGCAGCTCGTCGGTCATCTCCTGTATGCGAGGAGCCAGTTGCTCCATGCGGCGCGGAGTGAACTCGCGTGCGACCAGCTTGCGCAGCCGGGTGTGGTCGGGGGCGTCGGATCCGAGCATCGAGGAGCCCGCGGACACCTTGCTGACCCCGAGGGTGGGCGAGGCACGGCTCCAGTGTTTGGAGAGCCGCTGGTCGGCGAGGAGGGCGCGGCCCGCCTCGTACCCGACGACGAGCCAGGCGTCCGCGCCCTCGGGGATCCGCACCCGGTGGACCGGGCCCTTCGCGCGGAGGGCGGCGTAGGCGGGGTAGGGGTCGCGGGTGAACCGCTCGCCGAGCGCGGCGAGATCGACCAGGGGCTGGGCAGTCAACGCGGTTGCCTCCGGGAAGAGTTGCGGCGGACGGGGCCGGGTTCACCGAACGTACCCTCACAGCGCGCCGGGCAGCCCTCGCATGCTCCGCTCAGCGTAGGCCGCCGCCGTCCTCCTGGTCCGTGTCGAGAAGTCCCGCGTCATGGACCAACAGGGCGATCTGTACGCGGTTGTTCAGTTCGAGTTTGGCGAGAATCCGTGAGACGTGAGTCTTGACGGTGGCGACGCTGAGGTAGAGGGAGCCCGCGATCTCCGCGTTGGATCCGCCGCGTCCGACGGCGACGGCGACCTCCCTCTCCCGTTCGGCGAGTTGGTCGAAACGCCTGCGTGCACGCTCGGCGCGGCCGCCCCGGTCGTCGTGCCCGCCACCCGCGGCGCGGGCCATCAACTGGCGGGTGACGGCAGGCGAGAGCACCGGATCCCCGGCGGCGACCCGGCGGACCGAGTCGACGATCCGGGCGGGCGGGGTGTCTTTCAGGACGAATCCCGCCGCTCCGGCCCGGATGGCCCGCAGGACCTGTTCGTCGGCGTGGAAGGTGGTGAGGACGACGACTTCGGGGGCGTCGGGCCGGCGCCGCAGCCGCTCGGTCGCGGTGAGTCCGTCCATCACCGGCATCCGGATGTCCATCAGGACGACGTCGGGGCGCAGCCGTTCGACCAGCTCCTCGGCCTCCTGGCCGTCCGCGCCCTCCCCGACGATGTCGATGCCCTCGTCGCCGCCGAGCATCAGCGTCAGCCCTGCCCGGACCAGCGGGTCGTCGTCGACGATCAGCAGCCGGACGGGCGGTCCGGGCGGCGGCGCGGAGGAGGCCGGGGGTGTCGGGGACGCCGGGGTGTTCATGACGGCCACCGTAGCCAGCCGGTGCGCGGCGCCGGTACGGCGGGCGTCACTCGTCCCCGTACGGACCGCTTCACCCGCTCCCGTACGGACCGTGTCACCCGCCCCCGCACGACGCCCACCCGTACAGCGGGCGTCACCCGCTCCCCCACGGCCCCCGTCACGCGGCGGGCCACGGCAGTCGGGCCCGGACCGAGAAGCCGCCGTCCTTCGTCGGGCCGTGTTCCAGCTCTCCCCCGGCGAGGGTCGCGCGTTCGGTGAGGCCGATGAGTCCCTGGCCCGAGCCCGGAACCCGTTCGAAGGGTTCGGTGGGGGCGGGGTTCTCCACCCCCACGGTGAGGCCCTCGCCGGGGCCGCCCGTCACGGTGAGGGAGACCTCGGTGCCGGGCGCGTGCTTACGGGCGTTGGTCAAGGCCTCCTGAGCGATCCGGTAGACCGTGCGGCCGGTGGCGGCGGGGGCGTCCCCGGCGGCGGTGACCCGGTTGTCGACGGCGACCTTCATGCCCGCGAGCCGGGACTCCGCGACGAGGGCGTCCAGGGTGGCGAGGGTGGGCTGGGGCCGGTGGGTCTCGTCGGTGTCGCCGGGTCCGCGCAGGACGCCGATGATCTCGCGGAGGTCCTGGAGGGCCTCGTGGGCGCTGTCCCGGATGACGCCTGCGGCCCGGCCGACCTCGGCGGCGGGGGCGTCGGGCCGGAATTCGAGGGCCCCCGCATGCACGCTGAGCAGGGTCAGCCGGTGGGCCAGGACGTCGTGCATCTCGCGGGCGATGGCCTCCCGGGCGAGGCGCTGGGCCTGTTCGGCGCGCAGCTCCGCCTCGGCCTCGGCGCGGCGGGCCCGTTCGCGGAGGCTGACGACGAGCTGGCGCCGGGAACGTACGGCCATGCCCCAGCTGATCACCAGAAGGATCAGCAGCACGCCGAAGACGATCGAGGCGAGGAAGGAGGTCGCCGGGTCGGGGCGCAGGAGCGGTTGCAGCGGCACCAGGGCCAGCGCGAGCGCCCCGACGATCGCGACCGGCTTGAACGGGCGGTGGACGGCCAGGCTGAAGAGGACGACCAGCAGGGCCCCGGCGGCCACGGGCTCGACGACCGACAGGACGGTCAGGGCGACGGCGAGTCCGACGGGCCAGCGCCGCCGGAGCCAGAGGGCGCAGCAGGCCAGCGCGCCGACGATCGAGTCCACGAAGACGACGATGTCGGCCGTGGTGTCGTCGGCCTCGATCGTGCCGAGGGCCAGCATGCCGATGCCCGCGGCGATGAGGAAGGCCGCGATGTCGACGGCCCAGTCCCGCACGGTCCGCCGCGTCCGGATCCGGTCGTCCGGCAGCTCGGGGTCGGCCATCGCCGAGGGGAGCAGCCAGCGGTACTCGGTGCGCGTCATATCGACAAAGTTACGCAGCCCGGCGGCCGGGAGAGGCTCCGAGCGGCGCGGGAGCTACCAAAGTCGCACGACGCACTACTTTCGGCCCGGCGGACGGGACCGGTGGCCGACGCGGCGGGTCCGGGCCGGACGGAAGGCTCGGCCCATGAAGAAAATCGTCGAGACGATCGGGTTCCTCGTCTTCATCCAGGGCGTGGGCGGACTGCTGTACGAGTGGACGGGCTGGTTCCGGTTCTGGACGCTGGTGCGGCACATCGACTTCCTCAGCGACCGCCTGCTGTTCGTCAACATCGTGCTGATCGTGACGGGGGCAGCCGTGATGATCGCCGCGGACGCGATCAAGACCTGACGGGGCCGGGAGAGGCCGGGAGAGGCTCAGGCCGCCTGGGCGCGCTCCCGGTCCGCACCGCGCCGGCCCCACGCGGTGCCCGCCAGGACGAGGACCGCGCCGACCGCTCCGAGCAGCCCGAGCCGCTCCCCGCCGAGGCTGATGCCGACGGCGGCGGCCCACAGCGGTTCCGTACCGAGCAGCAGGCTGACCCGGGACGGCGAGGTGCGGCGTACGGACCACATCTGGACGAAGAACGCGAACAGCGTGCAGAACACCGAGAGGAAGACCAGCCCCGCCCACTCCCGGGCGCCGAAGTCCGCGGCCGTGCTCCACGGCGAGGCGCCGGTCCCGGGGACGGCGGCGAGCACGGCGAAGACGGCGACCGCGCTGCCGAGCTGGACGGTGGTCAGGGAGAGCGAGTCGGCGTCCCGTACCGCCTTGATCCGGGCCATGGCCAGGACGTGGACCGTACGGGCGAGGGCGGCGAGGAGCATCAGGAGGTCGCCGCCCGAGGGGCTGGTGAACCCGCCGCCCTGGGTCAGCAGGACGACCCCGGCGACGGAGAGCCCGGCCGCCGCGACGAATCCGGCCGACGGGCGGACGCGGGTCACGGCGGCCTCGGCCAGCGGTGTGAAGATCATGGTGAGGCTGATGATCAGCCCGGCGTTGGTGGCCGAGGTGTGCACCACCCCGTACGTCTCCAGCAGGAAGATCCCGCTCAGCACCAGGCCCAGCACTCCGGCGCCGCGCCACTGCGCTCCGGTCAGCGCCCGCAGCCTGCGCCATCCCGTCGCCACGAGCACCGGCAGCACGATCGCAAAGCGCAGGACGAGTACGGCGATGACGGTGTGGGTGGTGGTGATGCCCTTGGCCGCGAGGTAGCTCGCGCCCCAGACGACGGCGACGGCGAGCACGGGCAGGTCGGTGACCCAGGCGCGGCGCGGGGGCGAGACGGCACCGGGGACGGGCACGGCGGCAGCGGACACGAGGGGTTCTCCTGGATCTCCACGGAAGGTGTTGTGGAGACCGCACCGGCTCGCACGCGAAGTGATCACGCTACCCGCCGAGGCCCGGGGAAGCCCAGGGAAAGGAACACCTGTCTCAACGGTCGGACTGTGCGCGGGCATCTCCCGTGGTCAGAGGCGGTCGGGCCGTCCGGCCGGGCGACGGAGGGTCCGCCGCCCGCGCCGCCGCTCCCTAGACTGACGCCTCGATAACTCTGAGGCACGGAGTGGTCACATGGCGTCGGTAAGAGTGGACGGGCGGGTCGAGCGGGGGAACCAGACCCGCCAGTTGATTCTGGGGCGGGCGGTGCAGATCGCCTCGGTCGAAGGTCTTGAGGGCCTCTCGCTGGGGCGGCTCGCCACCGAGCTGGGGCTGAGCAAGAGCGGGGTGTTCGCCCTCTTCGGCTCGAAGGAGGGGCTCCAACTGGCCACCGTGCGGGGCGCGGTGGCCGTCTATGTCGACCATGTGCTGCGCCCCACCCGGTCGGTGCCGCCGGGGCTCGGGCGGGTCTGGCGGCTGTGCGAGGCGTGGATCGCGTACTCCCGCGAGCGGGTGTTCCGGGGCGGCTGCTTCTTCTACGCCGCCACCGCCGAGTTCGACGCCCGCAGTGGCCGGGTGCACGACGCCCTGGCGTCCGCGCAGACGGGCTGGGTCACCTTCGTGGAGGAGACGATCGAGGAGGCCAGGGCCGCCGGGGAACTGGCCCGGGACACCGACGTGTGCCAGCTGGCCTTCGAGGTGATCGCCCTGCTGGAGCTGGCCAACGCCGAGTCGGTGCTCCAGAACAACAACCTCGGCTACGACAAGGCGGCCCGCGCCATCCTGAACCGGCTGCGGGCGGCGGCGACGGACCCGGGGCTGCTGCCTGCACTGCCTTTCCGGTGAGCGGCCCGGGCGGTTGTGGGCGTCCGATACCCGCCGGTGCGCGGGCCCCGGCGCGCGTTTGCTGGGAGGTGCCGTCGGAGCGACGGCGATCCCGATCAGCGAGGAACCCGCCATGTCCAGCACCCTGTCCCCGTCCACCTCCGTCCCCACCGGTCCCGCGGGCCGGGCCGCCCTGGTCACCGGGGGCGGCCGGGGCATCGGCGCGGCGACCGCGCTGCGGCTCGCCCAGGACGGCGCGGACGTCGCCGTCACCTATGTACGGGACGAGGCGGCGGCCCGTGCGGTCGTCGCGAAGATCGAGGGCTTCGGCCGCCGGGGCGTCGCCCTGCGCTGCGACGCGGGGGACGCCGATGCGGCCGCCGGCGCCGTGCACCGGGCGGCGGACGAGCTCGGCCGGCTCGACATCCTGGTCAACAACGCGGGCATCGGCGTCCTCGGTCCGATCGCCACGCTCGCCGGTCCTGACGTGGACCGGACGCTGGCGGTGAACGTGCGGGCGGTCTTCCTCGCCTGCCGGGCGGCGGCGGAGCGGCTGGCGGACGGTGGGCGCATCGTCTCGGTGGGCTCCGCCCTGAGCCGGTACGTGGGCGGGCCCGGCTCCGCCCTCTACGGGCTCAGCAAGTCCGTTCTGGTCGGGCTGACCAAGCCGCTCGCCCGGGAGCTGGGGCCGCGCGGCATCACGGTGAACCTGATCCAGCCCGGCCCCGTCGACACGGATCTCAACCCGGCGGACGGGCCGTTCGCCGAGGGCCAGCGCGCGGCGACCGCGCTCGGCCGCTTCGGGACGACGGAGGAGATCGCCTCGCTCGTCGCGTACCTGGCGAGCGCGGAGGCAGGGTTCATCACCGGAACGGAGATCGTCGTCGACGGCGGCCACGCGGCCTGAGCGACACCGCCGGTGCCCGGGATGCTCCGGCGGTACCCGGGAAACCCCGCCGCTGCCCGGGAAACTCCGGCGGTCCGCCGTCCCCCGGGCGCACGCCCGGCGCGAGCGACACGGCCCCGGGCGCGCGCCCCGGGCCTGCCTCACCCCTACGCTGGCCGGGACGGGGGCAGCGGCGGGAAGGACGGAACCAGCACATGTCCGGCACACCGGTTCACACGCTCAACGACGGCACACGGCTCCCCGTGGTGGGGCTCGGCACCTACCCGCTGGACGACGCGGCGGCCGAGGAGGCCGTCGCCGGGGCCCTCGAGCTGGGCTACCGGCTGGTCGACACGGCCCTCAACTACGGCAACGAGACCGGCACCGGCCGGGGCATCGCCCGCAGCGGCGTCCCCCGCGAGGAGGTCGTCGTCACCACGAAGGTGCCCGGCCGGCACCACGGGTACGAGGAGACGCTCGCCTCCTTCGAGGAGTCACGGGCCCGGCTGGGCGTCGAGTACGTCGACCTCTACCTGATCCACTGGCCGCTCCCCCGCGTCGACAAGTACGTGGACACCTGGAAGGCGATGATCAGGCTCCGCGAGGACGGTCTGGTCCGCTCCATCGGCGTCTCCAACTTCACGGCCGCGCACCTGGAGCGGCTGGAGCGGGAGACGGGCGTACTGCCCTCGGTGAACCAGATCGAGATGCATCCGCTGCTCCCGCAGGAGGAACTGCGGGCGGTGCACGCGGCGAAGGGCATCGTCACGGAGAGCTGGAGCCCGCTGGCCCGGGGCCGCGAGGTGCTGGAGGACCCCTCGACCGTGGCGATCGCCCAGGACCACGGGGTGACCCCCGGGCAGGTGGTGCTGCGCTGGCACACCCAGCTGGGCGCGGTGCCGATCCCGAAGTCGGCGGACCCGGGCCGGCAGCGCGAGAACGTCGATCTGTTCGGGTTCGAGCTGACGGCACAGGAGTTGACGACGATCGCGTCCGGGCGGCAGCGGCGTTTCGGCGGCGACCCGGAGTCCCACGAGGAGTTCTAGGGCGTGCCCGAGCACTTCCAGGGTGTGCCCGAGGAGTTCACGGGTGAGCCCGAGGGGTTCCAGGGCCTGTCGCGGCACGCTTCTCCGGACGACAGGCCCCTGGCGGGGCTCCCGGGTCAGCGGTTGCGCGGGGTGACCTCCGCCATCCGCGACCAGCCGGCGCCCTCCACCTCGACGTTGATGATCTCGGGGACCTCGGCGACCATCTCCGACATCGTCTCGATCGCCGCTTTGAAGTGGTCGGAGTTCACGTGCGCCTCCCCCGCCGCCCCGTCGGCGAAGGCCTCCAGCAGGACGAACTCGTCGGAGTTCTCCACGCTGTAGGACCAGTCGAAGAAGACGTTGCCGGGCTCGCTGCGGGTGGCGACGGTGAAATCCTCCAGGCGGGGCAGCCAGTTGTCGCGCTCGTCGACGAGGGCGGTGAACTTGACGGCGATGAAGATCATGGGGGCTCCTGGTCAGGGCGTCGGAACGTCGGAAACACCGAAGGTGCGGTTCGCCTGCTCCTCGGGCCCGCTCCCCACACCCCGACCAGGGTGACACACCCTCACGTAACGGGACCGGCCGGGCACACCGCGATCCCCCTGCGACCGCGGTGCCGCCCGTACCGGGCCTCTCCCGGATCAGCCGCCGAGCTCCCGGTGACGGGCCGCCAGGGCGGCGGCGCCCTCGTCGGTGAGCGATCCGTACAGCCGGAGCCGGGAGATGCCGCCGTCCGGGAAGATGTCGACCCGTACGTGAGTGGCCCGGACGGTGCCGTCCAGGACGAAGCGGTGGTTGGTGTCGGGCTGGAGGCGGGTCCGGGGCAGGACCTCCGTCCAGTCGCCGCCCTCGCCGTCCCGTACGGAAAGGCTCGCCCAGCCCGCGGAGTTGCCCTTGAGGTAGGCGGTGTCGATCTCGACGGCCCGGATCCCGGACCGGGCGGCGAGGCGGTAACTGATCCAGTCGTTGCCCTTGTCGCGCCGGCGGCGGGTCTCCCAGCCGTCGTCCATCTTGCGGGAGCGGCCGGGCTGGATGGTGTTGGTGGCCGGGGAGTAGAAGCGGTCGGAGGCGTCCTCGACCTGGCCGCCGTTCTCCAGGGCGGCGAGGTCGAACGTACCGAGCGCGCCGAGCCAGGCGGGGTCGGGGGCGACCTCTCCGTACACGCGCAGCCGGGCGATCCCGCCGTCCGGGTGCTGGTTGACCCGCAGGTGCGTGAAGCGCTGCTCGGCGTCGACGGCGAAGCCGTTGGCCGCGTGGCCGCCGACCGCCGTACGGGGGACGAGAGTCGTCCACTTCACGTCGGGGGCGAGGAGGTCCTCGGGGGACGGGGAGCCGGGCAGCGAGACGGCCTCGACGGAGACCGCCTGCGGGTAGTTGCCGCGGAAGTGGGCGGTGTCCAGGACGATGCCCCGGATGACACCGGGTGCGCCTAGGCGGACGAGGGCCCAGTCGTGGTCGTCGGCGGTGGGGTGCGGCTCGGCGGCGCTGACGCCGCGTCGGCGGCGGGTCTCCCAGCCGTCCATGATCTTGCCCTTGTGCCCGAAGTGCTCCGGGTCGAAGACGGCGGGCTCGGGTTTGAGCAGGTTCTCGCGCTCGGCGAAGAACTCGTCGTTGGCCGCGATGACCCCGGCGCCGAGGCGGCGGTCGGCCAGGTCGACGAGGTGGGTGAAGGGGAAGTCGGCGGTGCGGTGGTCGGCGTACGGGTCGCCGCCGCCGTAGGGGCTGGCATCACCGGTGAAGCGGGGTATCGCGGCGTCCGTCATGGTCGGGGTTCCTTTCGGGAACGGTCAGGAGTCTCGATCGAGGAGTGGACCGGCGGGCGCGGTCAGTGGTCCCGTTCGAGGAGGCGGGCGCGGTCAGTGGTCCCGTTCGAGGAGGCGGCCGGTGGGCTCGGCGAGGACGCCGTCGGAGGCGATGCGGACGCCACGCAGCCAGCTGGAGCGGACCACGCCGTGCAGGGTCTTCCCGGCGTAGGCGGTGACCTGGTTGCGGTGGAACAGCTCGGCCGGGTCGACGGTGAAGGTCGCCTCGGGGGCGAGGACCGCGAAGTCGGCGTCGCGGCCGGCCTCGATGGCGCCCTTGCGGCTCAGTCCGGCCAGCTCGGCGGGTGCGGCGGACATCCAGCGGGCGACGTCGTCGAGGGAGTGGCCGCGCTTGCGGGCCTCGGTCCAGATGGCGGGCAGGCCGAGCTGGAGGGAGGAGATGCCGCCCCAGGCGGAAGCGAAGTCCGGGGTCTTGAGGTCGGTGGTGCAGGGCGAGTGGTCGCTGACGATGCAGTCGATCGTGCCGTCGGCGAGCCCGGCCCACAGGGTGTCCTGGTTGGCGGCCTCACGGATGGGCGGGCAGCACTTGAACTCGGTTGCCCCGTCCGGGACTTCCTCGGCGGTGAGGGTGAGGAAGTGCGGGCAGGACTCGACGGTGACGCGGACGCCCTCGCGCTTCGCGGCGGCGATCAGCGGCAGCGCGTCGCTGGAGGAGAGGTGCAGGACGTGGACGCGGGCGTTCAGCCGCTTGGCGTGGGCGATGAGCCCTTCGATCGCGGTGTTCTCGGCGTCGCGCGGGCGGGAGGCGAGGAAGTCGGCGTAGGCGGGGCCGGGGCGCTGCGGGGCGTCGGCCAGGTGGTGCGGGTCCTCGGCGTGGACGATGAGCAGTCCGCCGAACCCGGCGATCTCCGCCATGGAGCGGGCCAGCTGCTCCTGGTCCAGCTCCGGGAACTCCTCGACGCCGGAGGGCGACAGGAAGCACTTGAAGCCGAAGACCCCGGCCTCGTACAGCGGGCGCAGGTCCTTGGCGTTGGACGGGATCGCGCCGCCCCAGAAGCCGGTGTCGACGTGCGCCTTGGGGGCCGCGACCTGCTGCTTGGTCCGCAGGTTCTCGACGGTGGTGGTCGGCGGCAGCGAGTTGAGCGGCATGTCCAGGAGCGTGGTGATACCGCCCGCGGCGGCCGCGCGGGTGGCGGTCCAGAAGCCCTCCCACTCGGTGCGGCCGGGGTCGTTCACATGGACGTGGGTGTCGACCAGGCCGGGCAGCAGGACGTCGTCGCCGAAGTCCTCCAGGCGGGCGCCAGCGGGCACCTCGGCGTCGTACGGCAGGACCGCGTCGATCGTCCCGCCCGCGACGACGACCGCCGCCGGGCGGGTGCCCTCGGGGGTGACGACGCGCGTCGAGCGCAGTACCAGGTTCACGTCCACACCGGACACCCGTGCTCCTTCACTCCAAAATGATCACAACAGGCGTTCAACGAGCTCAGGAATTCAACGAACTGTTGAAGCTTCGATGGAGTCTTCACTCGGGAAACGCCCTCGTCAAGACCCACCTTCCGGCACGGGGGTCCGATGGACCGGCCCCGCCACCTCGACTGGAGGTTTCCACAAAGTAAAAGTCATATTTCGAACTACGGAACGTAGCATGGGCCAGGAGGGGCGGCGCCGAGCCGTCCGAACCGACCGTCGGCACCCGGACAAAACAGGCCCTGACCGGCACGGACGCCGACCGGGGAGCTGTGGGCCGCTCGGGAACCGCCCGGTAGGCTGCTGCCTTGCCTTCCGCTTCGAAAGGACCGTTGACGTGCCGCCGTCCCACGCCAGCACAGCCGACTCCAAGCCCTCCGGTTCCAGCGGTGGGGTGCAGTCCCTTGAGCGCGCCTTCGATCTGCTGGAGCGGATGGCCGACGCCGGGGGCGAGGTCGGGCTGAGCGAGCTGTCCGCGAGCAGCGGCCTGCCCCTGCCGACCATCCACCGGCTGATGCGCACCCTGGTGGTCTGCGGGTACGTACGCCAGCAGCCCAACCGGCGTTACGCACTCGGTCCCCGGCTGATCCGGCTCGGCGAGTCCGCCTCCCGGCTGCTGGGCACCTGGGCCCGCCCCTACCTCAGCCGGCTGGTCGAGGAGACCGGCGAGACGGCAAACATGGCGCTGCTGGACGGCGACGAGATCGTTTACGTCGCCCAGGTGCCGTCCAAGCACTCCATGCGGATGTTCACCGAGGTCGGCCGGCGTGTCCTTCCCCACTCCACCGGCGTGGGCAAGGCGCTCCTCGCGCACACCCCCGCCGACGAGGTCCGCGCGCTCCTGGCGCGTACGGGCATGCCCGCCGCCACGGAGAAGACGATCACCACGCCGGAGGGCTTCCTCGACGCCCTGGAGCAGGTGCGCCGCGCCGGATACGCGGTGGACGACAACGAGCAGGAGATAGGGGTGCGGTGCCTCGCGGTCTCCGTACCGAACTCCCCCACCTCGGCCGCGGTCTCCATCTCGGGCCCGGCGGGACGCGTCACGGAGGCGGCCACGGAGCGGATCGTGCCGATCCTCCAGCAGGTCGCGGGGGAGCTTTCCGAGGCGTTGGCGAGCAGCGGCACGAACGGCGGCTGAGCCGGCGGGGCGCGGGGCTGGCGGGCGCGGGCCGCCGGGCGTGGGCCCCGTGCCCGGCGGCCGCTCCCATCGACCCGCGCCGGCGGCCGGCGTCGGCGGCCCCACGGCCGGTCAGACGTGCGCCGGGACCGTCAGCCGCCCGTCGTCCATCGTCACCGTGCGGTCCATCCGCTCCAGGTGCGCCAGGTCGTGCGTGACCAGCACCGTGGCGGTGGCGCGCTCCCGGGTCAGGGTGACCAGCAGGTCGAGCACGGCCGCACCGCGTACGTGGTCGAGGGCGCTGGTCGGCTCGTCGACGAGCAGGACCGCCGGTTCGTTCATCAGGGCCCGCGCGATGTTGATCCGCTGGCGCTTACCGCCCCAGAGCTGGTGCGGCCGCCGGTCGGCGCGGTCGGCCAGGCCGACCGCGTCCATCAGCTCCAGGGCCCGGCGGCGGGCGCTGCGGGCGGGCCCCCCGGGCAGGTGGCGCATCACCTGGAGCTGTTCGGCGGCGGTCAGCGACGGCAGCAGGTTGGGCTGCTGGAACACGATCCCGATGTGGTCCCGGCGCAGGGCCGCCCGCCCGCCCCGGCCGAGACCGGCGGTCGGCGTCCCGGCCACGACGACCTCGCCGGAGTCCGGGGTGACCGCATGAACGACGGGGGCGGGGAGGCGATCCGGCTGCTGCTCGCGGACGACCATCCGGTGGTCCGGGCGGGGCTGCGCGCGGTGCTGGACACCGAGCCGGACCTCCGGGTCGCCGGTGAGGCGGCCACCGCCGAGGAGCCCGTCGCCCTGGCGGCGGGGGGCGGCTTCGACGTGGTGCTGATGGACCTCCAGTTCGGTGCGGGGGTGCACGGCTCGGAGGCCACGGCGACGATCACCGCCGGGGCGGGCGGCCCACGCGTCCTGATCCTCACCACCTACGACTCCGACGCGGACATCCTGGCGGCGGTCGAGGCCGGGGCGAGCGGCTATCTGCTCAAGGACGCACCGCCGCAGGAGCCGGCGGCCGCGGTGCGCACGGCGGCGGCGGGCCGCTCCGCGCTGGCGCCCTCGGTGGCGCACGCTGATGGACCGGATGCGCACCCCGGCCGAGGCGCTGACCCGGCGGGAGCTGGAGGTGCTCCAGCTGGTCGGGGCGGGCCTGTCGAACCTGCAGATCAGCACGCGGCTGTTCCTGAGCCAGGCGACGGTGAAGTCCCACCTGGTGCACATCTACGCCAAGCTGGGCGTCGACTCCCGTACGTCGGCGGTCGCGGCGGCCACGGCCCGCAGGCTCATCCGCCGCTGACGGGACACGCCCGGTGGGACAACCGCCCGGACGCTCCGCGGGGCGCTCACCCGCGCGGGGGCTCGCCGAAGAGGTCGACCGCGTTGCGCACCTCGCGCAGGGCGGCGGCCACCGCGCTCACCGAGCCGATCGCCCCCGCGATCAGCAGCAGGGAGCGGCGCATCCGAGGGATCTCCGGCACCCCGCTGACGGCCATGGCGTCCAGGGCCGCCAGCTCGTCCTCGGCGATCGGCCGGTCGGGAAATTCGGTCGGGAGATTCGCCAGCTCCCGGCGCAGCCGGGAGACGGCCATCCGCAGCTCGGCCACCCTCGGGTCCTCGCCGCTGCCGGTCAGCCGCTTCTGCCCCACGCTTCGCAACACAGCACTCCCCCTCGCACGTCTTTGTGCCGGTGTCTCCCCCGAATCCGGGTGGTGGCCAAGTCCCCGGGTTCGCCCGCAAGTTAACGCCATAACAGGCAGTGCGCGCCAGCCCACGGAAAGAAATCAGGGTTACCCCTGAGGGTGACATGCGTGTCGCGTGTGCGAAGGCCCGAGTGGTATCCAGACCTCATGGTTGAGGACATGGCGAAGGACAGTCCGCGCACGGCGAAGAACCCCAAGGTCGCGGGGGTGCTGCTGGCCGCCGGAGGGGGCCGTCGGCTCGGCGGTCGCCCGAAGGCGCTGCTGGAGCACCGGGGCCGCCCGCTGGTCGAGCACGCGCTGCGCTCCCTGCGCAACGGCGGCTGCGGCCCGCTGCACGTGGTGCTGGGTGCGGCGGCCGACGAGGTGCGGGCCCGGGCGGATCTCACGGGGTGCGCGGTGGCGGTGAACCCGGGCTGGGAGGAGGGCATGGGCTCCTCGCTCCGGCTGGGGCTGGCCGCCCTGAGCGCGACGGACGCGGATGCGGCGCTCGTTCTTCTGGTCGATCAGCCGGGGATCGGCGCGGAGGCGGTGGCGCGGGTGCGTCTCGCGTACCGCTCGCGGCTGAGCCTGGCGGCCGCCTCGTACGGCGGGGAGCGGGGCCATCCGGTGCTGTTCGGGGCGGACCGGTGGAGGGGCATCGCCGCGGGGGCGGTGGGCGACCAGGGCGCGCGGGTGTATCTGCGGGAGCACCGCGATGCGATCACGCTCGTGGAGTGTTCGGATGTGGCGGAGGCGTACGACATCGACACCTCGCAGGACCTCAGGCATCTGGAGTGACCGGAGCCGCCCCGGGATGGGCCGCCGCTCGCCGCTCAACAGTCCGTGGCCGCGCTGGCACGCTGCGCCGCTGACGGCCCGTTTCTGTCGACCCGGAGAATCTCGACATCAACAAACCATTGAACTTCCACCATGAGGAAACTACTATCCACTGGTCAGAAGCCCTCTGAACCTCAGACGGCGCCCACGGCCGTATCTCGGAGCCATGGCACGCCGTGCCGTATCAGGCGACCCGGCGGCCATGACGCCGCCGCCCGCTGAAGGAGTGACAGCTCATGTCCGCACCAGCGCCGTCCACGCTGGCCATCGTCGATGCCGAGCCCCTGCCCCGGCAGGAAGAGGTCCTGACCGACGCGGCCCTCGCGTTCGTGGCCGAGCTGCACCGGCAGTTCACCCCGCGCCGCAATGAGCTGCTCGCCCGGCGCGGGGAGCGCCGCGCCGAGATCGCCCGTACCTCCACGCTGGACTTCCTGCCCGAGACGGCGGCGGTCCGCGCGGACGACTCCTGGAAGGTCGCGCCGGCTCCGGCCGCTTTGAGCGACCGCCGGGTGGAGATCACCGGTCCGACCGACCGCAAGATGACCATCAACGCCCTGAACTCGGGCGCGAAGGTCTGGCTCGCCGACTTCGAGGACGCGTCCGCCCCCACCTGGGAGAACGTCGTCCTCGGCCAGCTCAACCTCACCGACGCCTACGAGCGCCGCATCGACTTCACCGACCCGAAGTCCGGCAAGTCGTACGCCCTGAAGTCCGCCGACGAGCTGGCCACGGTCGTCATGCGCCCGCGCGGCTGGCACCTGGAGGAGCGCCACCTCCAGTTGGACGGCGTCTCCGTGCCCGGCGCGCTGGTCGACTTCGGCCTCTACTTCTTCCACAACGCGCAGCGCCTGATCGACCTCGGCAAGGGCCCGTACTTCTACCTGCCGAAGACGGAGTCGCACCTGGAGGCCCGTCTCTGGAACGACATCTTCGTCTTCGCCCAGGACTACGTCGGCATCCCGCAGGGCACGGTCCGCGCGACCGTCCTGATCGAGACGATCACCGCCGCGTACGAGATGGAGGAGATCCTCTACGAGCTGCGCGACCACGCCGCCGGGCTGAACGCGGGCCGCTGGGACTACCTCTTCTCCATCGTCAAGAACTTCCGTGACGGCGGCGCCAAGTTCGTCCTGCCGGACCGCAACGCGGTGACGATGACCGCCCCGTTCATGCGGGCGTACACCGAACTCCTGGTCCGCACCTGCCACAAGCGCGGCGCGCACGCGATCGGCGGCATGGCGGCCTTCATCCCCTCGCGCCGCGACGCCGAGGTCAACAAGGTCGCCTTCGAGAAGGTCAAGGCGGACAAGGACCGCGAGGCGAACGACGGCTTCGACGGCTCCTGGGTCGCCCACCCCGACCTGGTCCCGATCGCCCTGGCCTCCTTCGACGCGGTCCTCGGCGAGAAGCCCAACCAGAAGGACCGGCTGCGCGAGGACGTCTCGGTGGCCCCGGGCGACCTGATCGCCATCGACTCGCTCGACGCGAGCCCCACGTACGACGGCCTGCGCAACGCCGTCGCGGTCGGCATCCGCTACATCGAGGCCTGGCTGCGGGGCCTGGGCGCGGTCGCCATCTTCAACCTGATGGAGGACGCGGCCACCGCCGAGATCTCCCGCTCCCAGATCTGGCAGTGGATCAACGCGGACGTGGTCTTCGAGAACGGCGAACACGCCACCGCGGACCTGGCCCGCCAGGTCGCCGCCGAGGAACTGGCCGCGATCCGCGAGGAGATCGGCGAGGAGACCTTCACCGTCGGCAAGTGGCAGCAGGCCCACGATCTCCTGCTCCAGGTCTCCCTGGACCAGGACTACGCGGACTTCCTGACGCTGCCGGCGTACGAGCAGCTGCGCTGAGCCGAACCGTGTGAACGAAGCTCCGCCCCCGGCACCGCACAGCGCCGGGGGCGGTGGCGTTCCCGGACCGGGTCGCTCGCCCTCATTTGCCCAACCGCGCCGCCCGCTCGGCGCGTCGGGCGAAGACCTCGTCCTTGGCCTCCGCCATTTCCCGCAGGGCCGCCTGGCGCTCCCGCCGGGCAAGCCGGTCCAGGTATCTGCGCCAGGCGGTGGAGCCCGCGCGCCGCTACCGGCAGCGGCAACCCTCGGTGAGTCTCGCCGGGGCCAGGTCCCGCATCGCCGCCTGCTGGTCCTCCGTCAAGCACGGCAGCTGACCGGCCATCACGTCGAAGTGCGGCAGTCCGCGCCAGGCGTCGTGGTCACCGACGACGAAAAGGCGCCTGCGCGCACGGCTGACCGCGACATTCAGCAGGTTGGGCGCGGAAGCCGCCCAGGAACGGGGCCCGGGCTTGTCGCCGCCCGCTCCGAGGACGAGCAGAACTACGTCGGACTCCTTTCCCTGCGTGGTGTGCACGGTGCCGACCCGGTCCCGTGGCACCGCCGAACAGAGGTGTCGGCGCAGGCCGGTCAGCACGTCCCGGAAGGGGCTGATGACGAAGAGTTCCCGCTCGGGATCCAGGCCCTGGTCGACGAGCCGGTGCACGATGACGTTCGCGCACTCCCCTTCCTCGGGCGACCACTTGCCCTGGGCCGCACGACCGCCGCTCACCGGCCACCACACACTGCGACGTGCCACCGCGTAGTCGTCCGCGCGGTGGACGCCGTGCACCATGAGCCCGTCGTAGGCGATGTCGTTGCTGATCGTGAACATGGGATCGTCGCAACGACGGTGGACACGCAGGGGCGAACCCACCCATACCCGGTCCTCCTCCGCCCCCTGGGGAGCGGGGAGCCAGGTGCCGTACGTGTTGAGGCGGTCGGCCACGCGCTGGGCCGAGGTACGGGAGGGCTCCCACTCCTCGGCGACGCCGAAGGTGCGGCGCAGCGCCTGCTGGCCCGTGTGCGGCAGGGTGACCACGGGCTCCAGCTGAAGCGGGTCGCCCACGATGACGGCTCGACGCGCCCGCCACAGGGCGCCCACCGGCATCTGCGCGGTCGCCTGGCCGGCCTCGTCGATCAGCATCCAGCCCAGCGAACGGGGGCCGAGGCCGGTGAACATCCGGTCCAGTGACGCGAAGGTGGTGGAGACGACGGGCAGCGCGAGGAACAGGCTCTGCCAGGCGGCCCGCACCACTTCGGGTCCGAGCGTCCGGGGTGCGTCGCCGCACAGCACGTCCATCGCGGCGTCGAGATTCTTGCGCATCCGGTCCGCGGCGCCCTCGATGAACGCCCGGTGCAGGTCCATCGCGGCGAGGAAGAGGCGGGTGCGGGCCCGGGTGAACTCCGGGTCGGACCAGGGCGAGGAGAGCTCGCGCGCCTCCTCCCGCGTACGTCCGTTCAGCTCCTCGCCACAGGGCAGCTGCGGGCCCCACCGTTCGCGGGCTTCGCGCACCCGTTCCTGGAGGTGGGCGTGGTGGCTCTCCGCCGTGTTCGAGGCACGTCGGGCTTCGGCCAGAAGGCGGCGGCGTTCGGCCTCGGCCCGGTCGAGGACCGCGGTCGCCCGCGCCTGTTCCTCGTACGCGGTACGGGCGCTCTGTTCGGCCTCGGCCAGAAGGCGGTCCTCCGCCTGCCAGTCGCGCTGGGCCGCGCCGAAGGTGAACAGGCCCGCGACCAGGCCGGGCCGGTGCCGTCGGTGTTCCGCCCTGCGCCCCGCGGGGGCGGCCAGGGCGTGCTGCGCCCGGTCCCGGGCCTCGCGGGCTTCTCGCGCGGGTTCCGCGAGCGCGGCCAGGTCCTCCTGCGCCGCTGCGACCGCCCGCCGGGTCACGGAGACCGCTTCCCGGGCGGTGCCGAGGTCCCGCAAGGCCTCGAACGCGGACTGACGCTCCTGACGCAGGGTGAGCACGGCCTGCCGGGCCTCACGGAAGCGGGCCACGGACTGCCGCCAGGCCGTCTGCCCGCCCGGGCGCTCCGCGGCTGCCCGGAGCCGGTCCCGCATGCCCTCACCGCGCTCGGCCCGCTCCTCGCGTGGCGGTCCGAACCAGTACCGGCTGCGGAAGTCCGAGCGGTTTCCCTTGTTCCCGAGCTTCGCGGCGATGGTCCCCCACGCCGGTGCGCCGTCCAGGATGAGCCGCCCCTGCTCCGGGAAGAAGGCGGCTTCCTCACGCCACTCATCCGCGATGGAGTCGAGCGCGGGGATCTCGGTGGAGATGTTCTCGACCGCCCCGTTGTTGGCCGACGCGATGACCATCTCGTAACCGGTCAGCTCGGTCTTCAGCGGGGCGACGGAGCGCTGGTACGTACCCGTGTTCCAGCGGTGCGCCGGGCTGGTGAACGCGTCCTCGGGGCGCCCGAGTCCGGACAGGGCCTCCGCCCTCCTGACCAGAACGGCGGCGATGAGGTCACGAAGCTGGGTGGTCTTGCCGGTGCCGGGCGGGCCGTTCACCGCGTACAGGCCGTCCGTGTCCGCGAGCTGCTCCATGATCCGGTTGACGGCGAACTGCTGGCTCAGCACCAGGGGATGCTCCGTCTTCGCGGGCCAGCGGCCGAGGGGAAGGTGCACGGGCTGCACGCCGTTCAGCACCGCGTCCGGGTTCTCCCTGAGGTCGACCCTGGCCCGGCCAAGCAGCGCGGTGGCCGGGGTCAGGTAGGCGCGCAGGGCCGCTCCCGGCTCCTCGGTGGCGAGGCGGCCGGTGACCAGGGAGAGGTCGGCCGCGATGAAACTGTTCAGGAAGTCCGTCCCGCCGGACCGGCCGGCCCTGCGGCGCGCCACCGTGCGGGTCTGCACCCGGACCGCCTCGGGGCGAAGGTCGTCACCGACGCCGAAGTGTTCCGCCACCCACCGGGTGACGGCCGACAGATCGCGGACGGTCAGGGGCTTCTCCCCGAGCCGCGGCGGAGCCTCCTCGCCGGCGCCGTCGTCCGCGTC